>JAOUGY010000080.1 GCA_029865445.1 Acidimicrobiia bacterium
TTCGAGTTTGAGGACCGGTGGCGATCGGGCCGGTCGTGTTGTCGCCCACCGCTCCAGCGGTCCGTCAAATGGCGACACGCCCGGCGAAACGAGGCACCAGCGTCGGCGCGCACGTTTCCTCGCGATGCCGCGAGGCGCCCGCCGGGTGTCATGATGCTGCTACCGGTGTGCGGCGGTCCTGGTCAGGTGTTCGCTGACATGAGAGACCCAAGCATCCACGTGTTCGGGGTCGCGCCAGTCGCCGGCATTCTCCTTGGCCATCGCCTTGGCCGGGAAACCGGTTGCATCGGCCGGCAATCTCCCACCGAACGTGACGTGACCTAGGGCATCGACGAGCCGCATCAGCCCCTCCACCTGTTTGGTGGGTGGGATCTCGGACTCTTGGGCACTGTCATCCAGAGGACCGCTGCTGAACAACCACACCGGCTTGCTGAGCAGAGCCGAGGCGTTGCGTTTCACGAATCGGCGTGCGTGTTTGTGCCAGCGAAGCGCATACAGGGCCCCACCGACGATCACAGCGTCGAATGGGGTCGGGTCAACGGTTGGGCCGGCGGCTCTGACCTCGACCTCGATTCCACGCCGGCGCAAGGACTCGGCAATCATCTCGGCCAGGCCGGCGGTGCCGCCCATCTTGGTGCCGTACGCGACGAGAACTCGCACGAACTTCTCCTTTCACTTCGACCTCTCCACGGTGGCTTCACCCGATCTGGGCCGCTAGGGCAGTTACGCCATTCCGGGGCCATCCCAATGGGCCGAACCGGCACCGCGGGGCGCGCGGCCTCGGCAGAGGCCACCAAACCGAGGCCGTTCAGACGATGCCGAGGTTGGCGTCCTCGGCCAACGCCATGAACGCCTCGGCCTCGTCCTCCATTCGCTGGAGTCGCTCGTAATAGTCGGGGAACTCCCGAAGATGGGCGAGGGCGATCTTCGCTGAGACCACCGGATCATCACCGGTCACATCGAGATCGGGGTGCCGGGTTCCGTGCTCCAGTTCCACGTTCATCCCGACCACCACATCGTCGATGGCGAAACTCTCGGCGGCGATGTCGATGCCGATCTGGTCCAAGGCTCGCCTGGCTTCCTTGATGCCGAACATGTGCACCTCCTCCCACCATTGGCGCACACGAGGCTGGAGTCGACCAGGGCTATTGGGAATGTTTCACGGCATTGCCCACTCGATGTGGAGGACCGCCGCGCCTCCGCCTTCGAAGGAGTCGGCCACTCTGGTTCCCGAACCCGACCCGGTGACTATGAATACGACTGCGTTTCCTTGGCTCCATCCGGGTCGAGAGATGATCTGTTGGACCAGAGCGGACAGGTCGGGCGTGGTCTGTGCCGAGCCCGACTCGCCGACCGTATTCCAGGCGGCAGGGGCCCACGACACAGTGCCGGGCGCCTTGGCTCGGGTGCTGATGCCGAATTTGGCGGTTGTGAAGCTGGGAGCATTGTCGGACGCTTGGGCCGAGAAGGTCAGGGTCGTGGCCGTCGATCCCTTCTCATCGGCGCGGAACCTGATCGTCGCGGCCGTGATGGTTGCCCCCGGTGGGATGGGTACGTTCGTGAACCGGAGACCGACCGCGGCCATGGGCGTCGACTTGTCGAGCATCATGTCGAGGTCGTCGCTGGTGGCGGTCACCGCCCCCTTCGAAACCTTCTCCTCGGCGTCGTCGGTGCCCGCAGCGATGGCCAGTTCGACCGCGAGCGGGTTGTCCACGAGCACCGCAACTGCCAACGACTCGGCTGTGTTGCCCGCCAGATCGGTGGCCCTGGCCGTCACCGAGTGCGGGCCGTTGGCGACGCCCCGACTGTCCCACGAAAAGGTCCATCCCCCGGAGGCCGAGGTGTCCGTCCCAACAGGAGTGCCATCGACGGAGAAGCTGACCGACGCGACTCCTCCCGATTCCGTGACACCGGCAGTCAGTACGGTAACGCCGGAGACCGTGGCGTTTGCGGCGGGTGACGTGACCGATATGGTCGGGGCGGTGTTGTCGACTGTGACCGCCTGCGGCGCAGACACACCCTGCTGGCCAGTGTTGTCGATGGCCACGGCTTGCACGGTGTGGGACCCTTCCGTCACCGAAGTCGTGTCCCATTGGGCTGCCCATCCATCGACTCCGTTGCTGTCGGTGCCGATGGTCGAGCCGTCGACGGTGAAGCTCACCGATGAGACGCCTGTATCGTCAGTGGCAGACGCGATGAGCGTCACGCTTCCGCCCACCGGAGATCCGATCGCATCGAGCGTGACGGTGGGTGGACCGTCGACGTTGTTCACGGTCACACTCCTGGTGGTGGCGGCGGTCTGGCCGATCGAGTCGGTGGCGGTTGCGGTGATCGTGTGGGAACCGTCGCCGACTGTCGTGCTGTCCCAGGAGATCGACCAGCCGTCCGCGCCGGTGCTGTCGATGCCGATCGTCGTTCCGTCGACGTCGAATCGGACGTTTGCCACGGCGTTGTCGTCTCCGGCGGAGGCCGCCAGTGTGACGGTTCCAGCCACGGTGGCGTTCGCGGTGGGTTGGGTGATGGACACCGTCGGTGGTGCGTCGGCCGAGGGAATCGTCAGCTCGAACATTCGACCGTCGTTCTCCGACGCGACGGCATTGTTGTCGATGGCCCGGTCCACCACCCAGTAGCTCGTTCTTCCGGACCCATCGCTGGCGGGGGCGGTGGTGAGTCCGGAGATGTACTTCATTCCAGCGATGCCCGATGCGTCGATCGTCCTGATGTGGGTTCCGGTGGTGGAGATCTCGTAGATCTTGCGCGTCGTCCGTGCCCCAACGAGCAGAGTGCCCCGTGCGGGGTCGGAGGCCAGGCCTTCGAAGTCGTTTCCGTAGGCGCTGATGTCGAAGTGGGTCATTATGTCGTTGCCGTTGCCGAATACCCCGTCCACAGGGTCGATGTCATAGATCTCGGTGCCGACGCCGTCGACGAAGTACAGGTGACCGTTGGGCGTGAAGAACTCCGGGTCCTCGGGATCGTCGCTTCCATACGCCGCCACGTTGATGAATGTCACCACGTCGTCAGGTGTACCGAACCGGCCGTCCTGGCCGGTCTGGAGCATGTGGATCCGGCCTGCCGAGTCGTCGGAGATGAACAGTGTCCCGGGGTTGGCCCGGGAGCCCACGCCGGTCGGCTCCTTGGAGATCGCCGGGAATGTGGTGCCGGTATCGCGGACGACTCCACCCCGGTCGACGAGCCACATGTTGACTCCGTGATATCCGGCTCCGGTTGTCTCTTCGACTTCGGAGTCGACGATCTGGAGCCGATCGAGCCATGGGAGGTAGGTCACACCGGATGGGTCCGGGCTACCGGGCGTCCACTGCGAGGTCTCGACCATCCGCACGAGGGTGGCGGTCTCGGTGGGCGCCGCCAACGCCAGTGGTTGTACGAGGCTGATCTCCACCATTCGACCGAGCACCTGGTCGGTTCCGGAGTCCGCCACATAGAGACTGTTGGTGTGCGGATCATCCGTTGGGTCCGCGCTGGGGGCGAGCGTCATCGCCTCCACGTTTCCGAGATCCACCGAGGACAAGTCGTACGTGGCGAGGGTGGATCCGGTCTTGTCGACTGTGGTCAGCGTTTCGTCTGATCGGGACCACAGGTACAGGCGTCCGTCGTCGGCGGCGATAGCGTCGGCGACACGCTTCAGTTCGGATCGGGACCCGGAGCGGTCGAGGAGTGTGACGGAGCGGGCGTCCCGAATCCAGACATCACCGTTGGCTTGGTCGATGGCTACTTCGTCGGCGGAGCCGAGGGCCGGGTCGGACAACACGATGGTGGCATCCAGCCCGGTCGTCACCAGATCACGACCTCGGATGGTCGTCAGGCGGCGGCTCACGGGATCGCGGGCAATCGACGAATCGGGGCCCAGTCCCCGGACGGTGAGAGTTCCCTCGAATCGACCCGATGTCGTGAGTCGAAGCGCCTGGGCGCCTGATGGGCCGACAACGATCAGCTCCCCGGCGGACGTGGTCGCCAGTCCGGAGGGGCGGGCCAAACTGAACTCGGACGTGTATGTGGAGCGCACTTCGGTTCCGACGAGATTCGAGTCGGCTTGCACAGGACCCGCGGCGGCTGAAACCATCCCGGTCGCCACCACAACAAACGCAAGAATGCCACTCACGGATCGTTTACCCACACTGCCTCCCCACTTGTCCCCGGTGCCGACGCTACAGCCCCTACGTCGCTCACGAAAGCATATTAGGAATGGGCACACATTGACTAGCCATATCCACAAGAGTTTGTTTCGGCTATTCGAAAAAAAATGGGATGCCTCATCCCTGGCTCTGTGTCGCATTCGTTCAAGACGGGCAAGTCGGTCTCTCGTACGTTGGTTCCATGACGACCACCATCGATCACATCGAAGCGGAGCTCACTGAGGCCCACAGGCTCATGGCGCTCGTGCGCGACACCGCCCTCCGAACGCCGTGCGCTGACTTCACGGTCGGCGAACTCCTCGATCACATGGCGTGCTGGATCGCCGTCTTCGACCGGGCAGCGAACGAGCGGGCACTCGACTTCGACCCCGAGGGATTCCATCTCGAATCCGGATGGGCGGAAGCGTTCGCGATATCGGCGGAAGGTCTGGTGTCCGGACTGCGTACCCGCGGCATCGATCGCCCGATGACGATGACCTCCGATCCCGTGCCGGGAGCAGTGATCATCGACATGCTCGCAATGGAATACATCGGTCACGGCCTCGATCTCGCGGCGGCGCTCGGCGTCGACCATCGGTTCACCGCCGAACAGGCGGAACTCGCCCTCGCAGCATCCACCCGGCTCATCAGCCCCGAGTACCGAGGAACAGCACCGGGGCAGTTTCATCCAATCGTCCCGGTCGCCGAGAACGCGACGATCTTCGATCGATTTGCCGCGTTCCTAGGGCGGGACCCGGCCTGGCGAGGTTGACGCGAAGATGGGGTGGTGCATGATCACCCCGACTACCGAGCCCATCTGACCGGTCGCCATGCGCCATCACCGCCAATTCACCGGTACCAGAGTGCCCACCAGGACCTGGTGCGGAGCTATTGGATCCCCGTATGGGAACTCGGGTCCCTCGTGTGGAAACAAAGCGTGCTGCAATACCCGGTGTGCCTGATCGTCATTGCCTCGGAGTATTCGCGCTTCTACGGCGTCCGGACCGGTCTGTCCGAGGTCGAGTTGACGGGTTCGGGCTGGGCGGTGGGAGTGATGCTGCAGCCCGCTTCCGGCCGCCTGCTCTGGGGCGCACCCGTGCATGAGCTCACGGACCGCGAGGTCGACCTCCAAACACTCGGCGCTCTCGATATGGACCGTTTGGTCTCGTCCGTACATGACGCGATGGCCGCTGCCCCCGCCGAGCCGTCGAACCACCGGCGGGCGGTGAGCGCCTACGAGCAAGCGGTTGCGGGTCTCGGTCCGATCGACGACGATGGTCGTCTGGTGAATGAGATCGTCACCCGCGTCGAATCCGATCCCGGGATCCTCAGGGTGGAACAGGTGGCCACAGAGTTCGGGCTGCGCACCCGGACCCTGCAACGGCTCATCAGGGACCGACTCGGATTGAGCCCGAAGTGGCTCATCCAGCGCCGCCGTCTCCACGACGCCGTCGCCTCTCTCAAGAGAGGAGAGATTTCGCTCGCTCGTCTGGCGAGTTCGATCGGGTATTCCGATCAGGCTCACTTCACGCGTGACTTCGTCCGAGTGACGGGCATGACCCCCGCTGAGTTCTCCGGGGTCCAACCCTGATGGGGGTCGTCCGGCCCTGGCGGCGATTGGCGCTGACACGAGACGGTAGACATGGGTGAAACCATGATCAGCGACCAGAACACCTCGCGTGAAGTGCGACGCATGGTGATCTGGAGCCTCGCCGGAGCCGGTCTCGGACTCCTCGTGTGGTTCTTCGCAGACCTGTTCGTGTTCTTCCCGGTATTTCTTGCTACCGGAACCACGGTCGGTCTCGCGCTCAATGCGTCGCGACAGGACAACTGAAATCGTATGACGTGTCGATTGCCGGCCCATGTGATCGTCGTACTGTCGTAGGCGTGAGATAGGTTGGTTCCATGTTCGACGGATTCACGAAACAGGGTCTGGAGCTCTTGACGAGGCTCCCGACCCTCGACAAGGACAGATTTGCGGCCGTCAAGAAGCAATACACCGCGGAGATCGCCGAGCCCGCCAAAGAGTTCGTCGACGCGCTGGGAGGGGAACTGGCCGGCCGCATCTCCAACGGAATCGAGTATGCCGCCAAGACCAACGGTTCCATCTCGCCGATCAACAACGACTTGCGATTCAACCCCGAGGCCGCGCCGTACAAGGATCATCTGCTGTTCCGCTTTTGGGAGGGGCCCAACAAGAAGACAGCACCAACCCTGTTCGTGCGATTGTCGGCGGAGGATGTGGGATTCGCCACCGGGGTGGTCTTCGACCCTGTCGACCGAGCCCGTCAGGCGATCGACAGCGACGGCGCCGACCTTCGGCGCGAGATCGACGCACTCGTGCGCCAGACGAAGGGCGAGGTGGCCGGCGCCGACCTCAAGCGCGTTCCCAAGCCGTACCCCCAAGACCATCCCCAGGCGGAGCTCCTGAAGCACACCTGGCTTCAAGTTCGGTGGCTGACGAGGAGTTCGCGAACGGGTTCCGGCCTCCTTGGCCGCTGCGTCGACCAGTTGGAGAAAGCCGGCTCGGTCCACCGCTGGTTGGTCGATCATTTGAGCTGAGGTCCGGTTCACGGTCGACAACGGCGCCGGTTAGGGTCGCCCCCACGTCGACCGGGTGAGGGATCAGTGTTTGAACCGGCCGTACAAATCACGCTGGTGGTCGTGGCCGCCGTTGGGTCAGGATGGCTGGCCGACCGAATGCGGATTCCGGCGATCTTGCCGCTGCTCGCCGTCGGAATCTTGCTCGGCCCCGTTGGTGGCGTGCTCGACCCCGACGGCCTGGTCGGAACCGAACTGTTGATCCCCCTCGTTGGGCTCGCAGTCGGGGTGATCCTCTTCGAAGGCGGCCTGTCGCTGAGGATCGCGGAGATCGAAGGTTCACAGCGGGTCATCTGGCGGCTCGTGACCGTCGGGGCCGCTGTCACCTGGATCACCGCCACCGCGGCAGCCCGGCTGCTCCTCGACATCGGCCTCGGCGCAGCGGTCGTTCTGGGCTCGATCCTGGTGGTCTCAGGCCCCACCGTCGTCGGGCCCGTGCTGCGTACCGTGCGCCCGAGTCGCAAGGTCGGCTCGATCCTCAAGTGGGAATCGATATTCATCGATCCCGTGGGAGCGATGCTGGCCGTGATCGCCTTCGACGTCGTTGTCGCCGGGGCCGCACGACCTTCCCTCGGATCGCTAGTCGCCGAGGTGGCGGCTTTCACGGCGATCGGCATCGGGGTTGGCGGGATTCTCTCGGTCGTGGCGATCTTCGCTCTACGACGCCACTGGGTGCCCGAACACCTCATCAGCCTGTTCGGTCTCGCCCTCGCTCTCGTCGCCTATGCCCTTTCGAACGAGGTCGTCCACGAGTCGGGCCTCCTCGCCACCACGGTCCTCGGTCTCGTTCTCGCCAACCACCGGCGGATCAAGACCGAGTCGCTCGTCCGGTTCTCCGAGGTACTGCGCGTTCTCCTGATCGGCGTACTGTTCATCGTTCTCAGTGCTCGCCTCAGCCGCGACCAGCTGGCGTCGATCGGATGGGGAGCGGTCGGGCTGGTGCTCGTGCTGGTCCTCGTGGCGCGACCGCTGTCGGTGTGGGCATCGACGATCGGCTCCGACTTCACCGCCCGACAGCGCGTTCTGATCGCCGGCGTGGCCCCCAGGGGTATCGTCGCGGCGTCGATCGCGTCGGTCTTCGGGCTCGAACTCGAGGAGGCCGGGGTGGCGGGAGCCGAACTCCTCACCCCGGTGGTTTTCGCGGTGATCATCGCCACCGTGCTCATCTACGGACTCGGTGCCGGACCGCTCGCCCGGGCGCTGGGCCTCGCCCGCAAGGGCCAGGAGGGTGTTCTCGTGTTGGGGGCAGGCACGGTCGAGCGAGCCCTCGGTCAGGCGTTGTCGGACGCCGGCGTGGAGGTCGTGCTGGCGACGATCAACCGAAATGACGAACGGGGCGCCCGCATGGCAGGTCTTCGGACGTACTACGGGAACATCCTCGACGAAGACGTCGACCTGCGGCTCGAAATGTCCGGAATCGGCCGGCTCATGGCCCTCACGCCCAACGACGAGGTGAATGCCTTGGCCTCCCGCCGGTTCTCCGACCTCTTCGGTGGCGGCGAGGTCTACCAGCTGTCGGCCATGCCCCCACCCCCTGGTGTCGAAGGGACCGTCGTGGACCTGGGCGGACGCCAGCTGTTCGGTGAATCCGTGAATTACCCGGCGCTGCGCAAGGCGATCACCGAAGGGAGCATCCGAAGGACTGCAATCTCCGAGAAGTTCGACTCGAGGGCATTCTCGGACAGACACGGCGATGATGCCGTCCCACTGCTCGCAGTGCGCGACGGCAGGCTGCTGGTGTCGGTTGTCGACTCTCCAACCTCGTTGCTGGATCGTCTTCAGCCCGGTGACCAATTGCTGTGGCTGCCCATCGGCGATTGAGTGGACCACCTTTCGATCGGAGCCTTCAGTACCTGTCGTCCACGGGCGTGCGTGGAGTACGTGTGAAACAGACCGCTGCTCCGAAGAGCAACGATGCTCAACCCGGGGGCCTCTTCTCCAAAGCCCTCGGCGCGGCGGAAGTTGTACTCGGCATCGGTGTCGTCCGATGAGAAAGACACACCGAAATCGAAGTTGAAGTCCGATCCGGCGGACGAGACCCACTCGTAGGTCCATCCCATTCGCCGTTTGTAGGCTTCGATGGACGAGAGAGGTGCTCGAGAGCAGCACAGGAACGTGACATCCCTGGCCGCAAGGTGTGTGCCGAGACCCTCATACGTGTCCGACCAGAACGAACAACTCGGACACCCTTCCTCCCACTCCGGACCCATCATGAAGTGATAGACGATCAGCTGGGACCGCCCATCGAACAGGTCGGCGAGACTCCTCACTCGCGGGCGGTCTGGAACGCGTAATCGGCCTCCACCTTCACCCATGGGGGTTGGCGTCGGGTGGCCGCCACCTCGTCGCGAAGTCGCGTCAACTCCTTCTCCCGCTCGAGCAGCTTCAATCGTGCCGCTCGCCATTCGACTCGTGTGCCGATCATGTCTGACCTCCTCTCACCACGCTGACGAGCAGACCCGCCGGTTTTCGACTCCGATGCCTCATGTGGAAAGCTGTCTCCAGGCCGAGTTGGAGAGGCGACCATGGCAAACGGATTGATGAGATTGTTCACGGGGATTCACGCCAAACTGGTGAAGGCCACCGGGAAACTCGGCGGAGGTACCGCCGACGGCAGTGTGCTCGTACTCCGTCACATCGGCGCGAAGTCGGGCAAGGTTCGTGAAACCCCCCTCATGTTCTACAACGAGGGCGGAGCCCGAGTTGTCATCGCTTCGATGGGGGGAGCCCCCACCAATCCTGGCTGGTATCACAACCTGGTGGCCAACCCGGAAACCGTCATCACGGTCGATCGTGCTCAAGAAGCCGTTCGTGCCCGTGAACTGGTGGGCGAGGAGCGGGATCGGGTCTGGGAGCGGATCAAAGCCACCGAGCCCAGGTTCGCCGGGTACGAGAAGAAGACGGATCGGGTGATGCCGCTCATAGCTCTGGAACCGCGGGCATGACCCCGAGCGAGGTCATGGTCCCTCGGCATCCATGAGAGACATCCTGCCCGGATTCGAGACTCGCAGGCTGCTTCTGCGGCCGTTCGTTGAGGCCGACCTCGATGATCTCGTCCAGCGCCGAAACGACCCCGCGGTGGCCGAATTCCAGAATTGGACCCTCCCCTACACCCGTCGGGACGCCGAGATCCTGTTCGCGACCGAACCCGACGGTATCGACGGTTGGCGGATGCTCGTGATGACCCACAAGGAGACCGGGACCACCCTCGGGGATGTCGCCGTCGGGCTGACCTGGGATGGCCGGTGCGCCGAAGTCGGCTACACGCTGGCATCGGAGCACTGGGGGAATGGCTACGCCGTCGAAGCGGTGGAGGCGCTCGTCGAGTTTCTGTTCGAGAACCACAACGTGACCCGGGTGCAGGGCATGCTTCACCCTGGGAACACGGCGTCGGCCAGGGTGCTCGAACGTACTGGCTTCCTGTTCGAAGGACATACACGGCTGTCGTATTGGGTCGGAGATGACAACTCCGACGATCACATCTATGGCATGACACGGGAGGCATGGCGTACGTGGGTGGAGCGACCGAAGAACGCTCCAGCCGAGGTGGCGCTTGCCGAGATCACCCCCGAGATGGTCCGGAGCGCGTTCGCGCTCAGAACCCACAAGACACAGGAGGCCTTCGTCGCACCGATGGCGGTGTCGTTCGCCGATGCGCTGTACCCGGGAGATGACGAACCATGGCTGCGGTCGATCGTGGCGGACGGAGCGCTTGCGGGCTTTGTGATGGTGGGGAGATCCCCAGGAACCGAGCCGTATCTGTGGCGACTCTTGATCGACCGGGTACACCAGCGTAGGGGCATCGGGAATCGGGCCTTGGATCTGGTCGAGGCAGCGTGTCGGGAGTGGGGAAGTGCCACTGTTCTGGCCTCGTACGCGACCGGGCGCGGCTCCCCGGAGGGGTTCTATCGAAACCGGGGGTACGTCCCCACGGGGCGAGTTGTCGACGGAGAGACCGAGGCACGCAAGCGGTTGTGAATGCTTCAGTTGAATGGAGTGCCGCCGGCATTGCACTGAGTAGGGGTGTGCGCGGACGGAGTGCGACGAAGACGGCAATTCTCACCTACGATCGTGATGGCGGCTGGTCCACGCCGATGCCCGCGCTCGATTCGGAGTCGACCCTCGTGGCCGTTTTCGCCGCAGCCGATTACTTCGACGCACCAGAGCCCTTCTTGGACCTGAGCGAGGCGTTCCCGACGTCCGTTGTCGTCGGTTGTTCCACCGCTGGAGAGATCTCGGGTGGACGGGTGCACGACGACACGATCGTGGTCGCCATCTGCAAGTTCGACACGGCGACATTGCGCCTCGCATCTGCGAGCATCGACCGCACGTCGATGTCGCGTTCTGCTGGAGCTTCGATCGCCCGTGACCTGGCGAGCCCCGACCTGCGGAGTGTGCTGGTGCTGTCCGAGGGGCTGTCGGTCAACGGCTCTGATCTGGCGCGAGGTCTGGCGGGCGTCTTCGGCTCCTCGGTCCTGGTCACTGGTGGGCCGGCCGCCGACCCTGGTCGGTTCGAACGGACCTGGGTGTTGCACAACGGCCTCCCCGCGATGAATCGGGTTTCGGCGGTTGGCTTCTACGGCGACTCTGTGGAGGTGAGCTACGGCTACCAGGGCGGTTGGGACATCTTTGGGCCCCAACGGAAGGTGACCAGATCCGTCGGAACTGTCGTCTATGAGCTCGACGGAGAACCGGCCCTCGATCTGTACGAGAAGTATTTGGGAGAACTGGCCGCCGACCTCCCCGGGAGCGGGCTCCTGTTCCCCCTCGCCGTGTGGAGCGACGACCCCGGCGACCAGGTCGTACGAACATTGCTCGGTATCGATCGTGAACGGAGAAGCGTCACCTTCGCAGGCGACGTCGAAGAGGGCTCTTGGGCCCAGCTCATGCAAGCGAACTTCGATCGGCTGGTGGAAGGCGCCTCCAGCGCCGCCGCGATGGCTCGCGGACATTCCGACGGCCGTGACGCCCTCGCCCTGGCCGTGAGCTGCGTGGGCCGCAAACTGGTGCTCGGCGACCGCGTCGAAGACGAGGCAGAAGCGGCGCTCGAGTCGCTTCCCTGGGGCGCTGTCCAAGCAGGCTTCTACTCGTTTGGTGAGCTTTCACCGAACGGCGTGGGCCGCTGCGACCTCCACAACCAGACGATGACGATCACGGTCATCTCAGAGGTCTGATGCACAGGGCCCTCGACCGTCAGCTGCGGCGTCTTGGGCTCTCCCCGGGCTCGCCGCCGGACTCCGTGGAGTGGGGGAAGCTCCTGGAGGTCGTCTCTTCGTCGTACGACGATGCAGACAAGACCCGCTACCGGCTCGAACGAGCCCTCTCGATCAGCTCCGAGGAGAGTCGGGGCCACTCCGATCGTCAGCTTGCGCTCACACGATGTGCCCACGCCCTTCTCGCCAGCGAGTCTGCGTCACCTGAGCGAGATGCTCTGGAGGCGCTGTGTGCGGCGGTCTCCATCGATGGCGGTTGGATCGCTCGATTGGACGGCGGCCCTGACGTGGTGGCGGTGGTTGGTTCCGTTGACGGGATCGCTGCAGCGCTCGCCTCCCACCACCGTCGAGACACGAGGCCATCGGTGCATTCGATACGGTCGAGCGCAGCCGGCGAACACGACTTGTGTGCACCCATCTACGTGCACGACGAAAGGCGAGGCACGATCGGCCTTCGGATCGCGCGGGACAGCAGCGTCTTCTCGGATGCGGTCATCGATCTGGTGGCGACAGCGGCCTCCATGGTCGGGGCCTACTGGGCGCGGGAGCAAGCGCAGGAGCGACTCGAGGCACTGATTGCCTCCAAGGACCAGTTCGTCGCGTCGATCTCTCACGAACTGCGCACGCCGCTCACCGGGGTCGTCGGCTTCGCACACGAACTGGCCTCCCACTGGCACGCATTCACAGCCGATGAGGCCCGCGAGCTGGTCGATCTGATCCTCGAGCAAAGCGAGGACGTCGCCAATCTCGTTGAAGACCTGTTGGTCGTGGCCAGGTCCGACATCGAACGAATCCGGCTTCATCCGGAAGAGCTCAACCTTCGGCAGCAGGCCTTCATCGCGGCCGGTCGCCTCGCGGGCACCGCCGCGGTCCTGTTCGAGGGCCACGGTACGGCGATCGGCGACGCGGTTCGGGTTCGTCAGGTGATCCGGAACCTGGTGACGAACGCGGTCCGCTACGGGGGCCCTCGGATCCGGATCAGGATCGCTCAGGAATTCGAGGTCGTCCATCTCGAGGTACGCGATGACGGGCCTGGGATCCCCGAGGAATCGGTCGAGTTGATCTTCGAGGCTTTTCAGTCAGCCCACGACGTTCCCACACAGCCAGGTTCCGTCGGGTTGGGCCTGTGGGTGGCAAAGACCCTGGCCCGTCTCATGAATGGGTCACTGGACTACCGCCGG
>JAOUGY010000081.1 GCA_029865445.1 Acidimicrobiia bacterium
CTCCTTCGATCCTCGTGCCTGGTGCGTTCGGGTCTGGTAGTCACCAGGTCCACAACGCGGCCGCCTTCCGGCTGGCCGGGGCATCGGAGGTGCTGGAACAGGACCGTCTCGAGGAACTCGGTGCTCTGGTGGCGTCGCTCATCTTCTCGCCTGAGCGGCTCGCCCTGATGGTGGCGGCCTGCCGGAGCCTGGCCAAACCGGATGCGGCCACCGTGATCGCCGCCACGCTGGAGGACCTGCATGGATGACCTGAGGGACTACTCGAGGATTCACATCGTGGGAGTCGGTGGCGCCGGCATGAGCGCACTCGCCAAGATCCTCTCCGGCCTCGGGCACAGGGTCAGTGGCTCCGACCTACGGCTCGGCCCGGCCACCAAGAGTTTGGGTGATCTGGGCCTCGACGTGTGGTCCGGTCACCGCCCGGCGGCGATGGCCGGCATCGACCTGGTGGTCGCCTCGTCGGCGGTTCCCGACAGAGATCCTGAGCTCGCGGCGGCGCAGGCGCAAGGCATCCCGACATGGCGGCGGCCCCGGCTCCTGTCTGCATTGTCCGCCACCATGCCGACCATCGGGGTGACCGGCACGCATGGCAAGACATCATCGACCGCCATGATGATCACGGCCCTGCGGGCCGCCGGCACCGAGCCGACCTTCGTGGTCGGTGGCGACCTGGTGGAGTTCCGAACGAACGCCGCCATCGGGCGCGACGACCTGTTCGTCCTGGAGGTGGACGAGGCCTTCGGGACATTCGAGCACATCCATCTCCGCGGTCTCGTGGTGACGAATGTGGAGGCGGAGCATCTCGACCACTTCGGCACGCTGGAGGATCTCGAGGACGCCTTCACCCGGGTGGTGCGCGGCGTAGACGGACCTGTCGTGGTCTGTGCCGACGATCCGGGCTCGGCCAAACTCGCGGCCCGGACCGGCGTGCCCACGTTCGGATTGGGGGCTGGTTCCGACTGGCGGATCTCCGATGTCGTCGAGAGGGTGGGCTCTTCGGAGTTCACACTGTCGAACGGGACGATGTCGGTTCTCGTGCGGGTCCCTCGCACGGGTCTGCACATGGTGAGGAACGCCGGCGGCGTGTTGGCTCTGCTCGGTGAGTGTGGATACGACCTCGATCGGTGCGCGGCCGGAATCGCCGGATTCGCCGGCGTGAAGCGTCGATTCGAGCACAGAGGAACCATCGACGGGATCAGCGTGATCGACGACTATGCCCATCACCCGACCGAGGTGGCCGCCACCATCCGCGAAGCGGTGGCCCGTTCGCCGCGGCGGGTGATCGCCATCTTCCAACCTCACCTCTACACGAGGACCCAACGATTTGCGGGCGAGTTCGGCGGGGCGCTCGCCCTCGCCGACTCGGTGGTCGTGACCAACGTCTACGGATCGCGAGAGGAACCCATCCCGGGCATCACCGGTGCCCTCGTCGCCGATGCTGCGACGAGGGCCGGAGCAGCCGACGTGCACTACGTGCCTCACCTCGGGGACGTACCCGATGTGATCGCATCGCTCGCCACGCCCGGCGATCTCATTCTCACGCTCGGAGCCGGCGATGTGACGATTCTCGGACCCGAGATACTGGCGGCGGTGGAGTCGCGATGACCGGCATGGCCGATCTCGTGGGTGACGGAATCGTTCGCACCGACGTCGTCCTGGGTCCGCTCACCACCTACAAGCTGGGCGGAGCGGCTCGATACTTCTCCGAACCCCCGGACCTCGACACGCTGATCGGGGTCCTCGGCGCTGCCTCCGACGAAGGTGTGCCGACAGCCGTGCTGGGCCGGGGTTCAAACATGGTGATCGCCGATGCCGGATTCGACGGCCTCGTGATCCGGCTCTCCTCCGGATTCAACGAGATCACCCACAGGCCCGACTCGATCCAGGCGGGAGCGGCGGTGAGCCTGCCCGTGCTGGCCCGCTCAGCGGTGGCGGAGGGGCGGCTGGGGCTCGAGTTCTACGTGGGGATCCCCGGTTCGGTAGGAGGCGCCGTCCGCCAGAACGCCGGCTGTCACGGCACGGAGACCCGCGATGTGTTGTGTACGGCCACCGTGGTGACCTCCGCCGGCCGTGTGGACAACCGCGATGGTGAAGCACTCGAACTGTCGTACCGCCATTCGAATCTGAAGGACGACGAGGTCGTCGTTGCGGCGGCGTTCTGCTTCGAGGAGGGTGCCGTCGACGCCGGTGAAGCGAAGATGCGGGAGGTCATCCGGTGGCGGAGGGAGCACCAGCCGGGCGGGACGCTCAACGCCGGAAGCGTCTTCAAGAACCCGCCGGGGGACTCGGCCGGCCGGCTCATCGACTCCCTCGGCTTGAAGGGAATGTCGGTGGGGGGAGCCTCGGTGTCGACGAGACATGCGAATTTCTTCGTGGCCGAGGGGAACGCAACGGCACAAGACATCTTCGATCTCGTGCGCCTCGTGCGGACTCGGGTTCGCTCCGAGACGGGCGTGGACCTGAGCCCCGAGATCCGGTTCGTCGGTTTCACAGGGGAGAGCCCGTGACGCGGATGGATCCGAGGATGGCCGCCCGCCGCAAGGCCGTGCAGGAGACGCAGGCGAGACGCTCTCTTCGGCGGCTCACGCGGCTGTTGTTTGTCGCCGCCCTGCTGGCGGCGGTCGTGTGGTTGTTCCGATCGCCCTTCCTCTCGGTGCACGACGTGGAGGTCGCAGGCGGTCGAGAAGTGGATGTGGCCGGGACGCTGGCAGCTTCCGGTATCGAGGCCGGGGTACCCATGATGGATGTCGACACGGAGGCTGCCGAAACCGCCCTCGGGGAGGACCCGTGGGTGGCATCGGTTTCGGTCGCTCGGCGCTGGCCCCAGACGGTCGTGGTGGAGATCGAAGAGCGGCGCCCGGTGGCCTGGGTCTTGGACGCCGGTGGTTGGTGGGCGACCGCTGCCGACGGTGTTCGGCTCGAACCAGCCACCAGCCCGGAGCCAGGATGGCCGGTGGTGGTCGTGCCGGCGTTGGAGGGGGAGCCGACTCCCGAACTCGTGGGTGTTCTCGAGTTCGTGGCGTCGTTGCCACCCGAGCTGTCCGAATCCGCCGAGGTGCGGCATGTGGGCGACATGTTCAGTGCCAGGGTGTCGGGATTCGAAGTGCGGCTCGGATCGGGGGAGAACGGCCGGGAAAAGGCTCTGGCAGTGGCCGCTCTCATCGCCACCGAACCTGCACCCGGCTCGGTTCTCACCGTTATGGCGCCCGGCCAGCCGGCTGTTTTGCCGCCCGACGAGCAGTCGACTTCGGATGAAACCATCCCAGAACCCTGAAGCTCCATAACCCTGAATCTCTACTAGAACCTCAGGCGGAAACCCTTTACGAACGGGCAGTTTGTGTGTAAAGCTGAGGTATACGGTCGGTTTTCGCGCCCTCGCACCGCCTCGGGCACAGGGAAAGAACTCTCGAATCGCAACTCGAAACACATCTCGAAACACATCTCGAAACACATCTCGAAACACAACGATTTCGTCAATGGATACGACCACAGATCCCATCCCAGACACCAGGAGAAGAGACCGGTGACAGACATGTATTCCAGCCGCCAGGGCGGCAACTACGGAGGCGGTGGATATCTCGCCGTCATCAAGGTCGTCGGCGTCGGCGGCGGTGGCGTCAACGCCGTGAATCGCATGGTGGAAGCCGGGGTGCGGGGCGTCGAATTCATCGCTCTCAACACCGACGCCCAAGCGCTGCTGATGTCGGACGCCGACGTCAAGCTCGATCTGGGTCGCGAGATCACCCGCGGGCTCGGGGCCGGAGCCAATCCCGAGGTCGGTAGGGCCGCCGCCGAAGCCCACAAGGCCGAACTCGAGGAGGTCCTCAAGGGCGCCGACATGGTGTTCATCACGGCGGGAGAGGGCGGCGGCACCGGCACCGGCGGCGCACCGATCGTCGCCGAAGTGGCCCGGAGCCTCGGCGCTTTGACCGTGGGTGTCGTGACTCGTCCGTTTGGCTTCGAAGGCCGGCGGCGGGCACTCCACGCCGAACAGGGCATCCAGTCGCTCCGCGACGCCGTGGACACGCTGATCGTGATACCCAACGATCGCCTCCTCGAGATCGGCGACCCGAAGGCCCCGATGCTCGAGACATTCCGTCTGGCCGATGACGTGCTCATGAACGGTGTGTCTGGAATCACGAACCTCATCACCACCCCCGGACTCATCAACGTCGACTTCGCGGACGTCAAGACGGTCATGTCCGATGCGGGAACTGCGGTCATGGGAATCGGCCGGGCATCCGGCGACGACCGGGCAGCCCAGTCGGCCCAACGAGCCATCTCGAGCCCGATGCTCGAGACCTCGATGGAGGGCGCCCGTGGTGTCCTGTTGTCGGTGGCGGGGCCGGCCTCGATGACCTTGCACGAGGCGACCACTGCCGCCCAGGTCGTTTCCGAACACGCCGACGACGACGCCGAGATCATCTTCGGGGCGATGGTCGACGAAGCGCTCGGAGAAGAGATGCGGGTCACCGTGATCGCCGCCGGGTTCGACCGCAAGCGCGCCGGTCGGCAGGGATTCACGACCGGGGGTACCGCTCCTCGCTCCACGCCCTATGAACCGCCGGTGACCGCCGGCGACGATCTCGACATCCCGAGTTTCGTCCAAGGATGATCAGGCCGGCGCCGGGTGTCGCATTCACCCTGGCCGCCGACGGCGACATGAGATCAGATGAGGCCGCCCGAGCTCGGGCGGCCTCTCTCTTGGGAATCGCCGTGGAGTGGGGCACGGTCGACCAGGTTCACGGGTCGGACGTGGTCGAGGTCACCGCCGCCGGAGCCGCGGGGAGGGCGGACGCCATCTACACGACACACCCGGGCTTGCCGCTTGCGGTGTTCACTGCGGACTGTGCGGGAGTCGTGATCGTCGCCGACGGTGCCGTTGGGGTGGCCCACGCGGGATGGCGAGGGGCTGAGGCCGGAGTCGTGTCCGCGCTCGTCGAAGCCATGGCCCGAACAGGATTCGAACCGCACGCGGCGTATGTCGGACCGCATATCCGGGCTTGCTGTTTCGAGGTGGGCCCGGAGGTCTTGACCCGGTTTCCTTCCGTCGCCCAGACCAAGACCACTTGGGGGACCGATTCCCTGGACCTGGTCCCCGTCATCTCAGGGCAGATTGGCGTCATTCCCGTGGAGCTCGTCGGAAGCTGCACGCGGTGCACAGCGGGGCATCACTCGCATCGAGCCGACGCCACGGCCGACCGGATGGCGGCCATCGGTTGGATTCCCGCGTCCCGACCTGGTTGAGTTTCGGCATGGGATACGCCGACGTGATGCGGCGGGTCGAGGGCGCAGCCACGCGATCCGGACGCTCTTCGGAAGACATAACCGTCGTCGTGGTGTCCAAAGGACGGACCGTCGACGCGATACGCCGTGTGTACGACCAGGGACACCGGGACTTCGCAGAGAACCGCGCGCAGGAATTGGCCGAGAAAGCACCGCACCTGCCCGGTGACATTCGCTGGCACTTCGTCGGGCCGCTTCAGACGAACAAAGTCCGCATCGTGCGACCCGGGGTGATACTCCTTCATTCGTACGACCGCGACGATCTCGGTCGGGCGTGGATGAAGGGCCCGGGATCTGCACCGCCCGTACTGCTCCAAGTGAACATCGGTCGAGAGGGCCAGAAACACGGGTTCGATCCGGACGATGCCGAGGCAGGCCTGGTGCGGGCGCTTCAACTGGGTCTGGACGTGATCGGGCTCATGGCCATCCCCCCTCTGACCGAGGACTCGGAGGGTGCGCGCCCGTACTTCCGTGAGCTGGCATCGATCCGTGACGGTCTCGTGTCTCGCCACCCGTCGGTCCGGGAACTGTCGATGGGGATGACCGACGACTTCGAAGTCGCGATCGAGGAAGGTGCGACCATCATTCGTCCCGGACGGGCTATCTTTGAGTCCTGACCGGGAGGGTCTCACGTAATGTCGTCACTGTTCTCGAAAGCGCTCGTATATCTGGGACTGGTCGATGAGGACCAGGTCGAGGTCGATGGCGACCACGACCCAGTTGCCGTGGGCGCGCCCGAGGACCCACGCAAGGTGCGACCGTTGACGCCTCCTGAGGGACGCCGGATCGAACCGCCACCGGCGACATCGCGAACGGCGGCGATGCCCAGCCAGAGCTCACCACAGGTGACGACCGCTCGCCCGACGATGCAGTCGTCGTCGATGCGGGCCATCCGCCCCGAACCACAGACGAACATCCTCGTCGTCGAAGAGTTCGGGGACGCCAAGATTCTGGCCGACTGGGTTCGTGACCGGATCCCGGTGGTCATGGACCTGAGGCGAACAGATTCGGACCTGACGCGGCGGGTCATAGATTTCTCCTCCGGACTCATCTACGCCCTCGACGGCCGCATGCGGAAAGTCGGGGACGCTCTGGTGCTCATCACCCCGGAAGGCTCTGACCTGGGGTTGGAAGAGAAACGCCGGCTGCAGGCCCTGGGCGCCTACGAGCTTCCTCTCGACGAATAGGATCCGAGCGTGGACCTGTACCGATTGTTCTGCCAACTCCTCAACCTGTTCGTCCTGGTCCTCTTTGCGTGGATCGTGCTTTCCTGGATCAGGGTCCCGTACGACCACCCGATCGGGAAGGTCCATCGATTCCTGGACAGAATCGTCATGCCCGTCGTTCTTCCGCTGCGACGTGTCATTCCGCCGCTGAACCTCGGTGGCATTTCGTTGGACCTCTCGGTCCTCCTGATCTTCATCGTGATCAGCATCATCTGCTGATCCTTGGATGCGCGTGGCGCGCTCCGTAAGCTCATCATCATCCAGATCGAGGTGTAGTTATGGCGTTGACGGCTATCGACGTCCAACAGAAGAAGTTCGGCACGGCGCTCCGCGGGTACGACCTCGATGAGGTCGACGATTTTCTCGATGAGGTCGTGACCAGTCTCAAGGCTCACGAACAGCGGCTGGCAGAAGCCCAAGAACGTATCGCTGTGTTGGAGCAGGACCTCTCGGGTCGCGACGATTCCGAGAGTGCGATTTCGCGGGCGCTCGTCGCTGCTCAGCGGTCGGCGGACATGATCGTCGACGAGGCGAAGACCGATGCCGCCCGAATTCTCTCGGAGGCCGAGGCCCAGAACGATCGCCTGTCCGCCATCCGCGACGAGGAGCGAGCCAAGCTGTCGCTCGAGATCTCATCGCTCAAGGCTGGTGTGTCCGAGATTCGGGACAAGGTCCGGGCGCTCGCCACCAGCTTGGAGTCGGACCTCGACGAGATGGACCGGGTGGTCGCCGAGGCGGAAGCCGAGGTGGTGACTCCCGGCGTCGCCGACAACGCACCGATCGTGGTGCCGGCACCGGCTCCCGATCCGGATCCCGATCCAACCGCCGACACGCTCGACCATGTGCTAGCCGAGGCGACGTTCCAGGATGAGTCGCTCTTCTCCGGACCGGCTGCCGCCGTTGTCACGGTCGACGCCGACTCCCAGGACGAAGCCGATCATGACGAAGCCGGATATGACGATGCCGATCACGACGAGGCCGATGACGACGAGGCTGCCGCGGACGAAGCGGATGAGACCGGTGACACCGTGGGCGATCGTGAAGCCCCGGTGATCGGTGACGAGACCCTGGAGCGTCAGGCCGGCGGAGACATCGACGCAGCGGTCGATGAGGGCTGGATGTCCGCGGACGACGAACCCGGCGATGCGTGGGAGCAGGAGGGCCTCGACGGTTGGGACGGCGAGGACGACGACCGGCCTCGCCGGCCTTGGGAGTGAGGGCTCAGACCGCCTTCTGAATCTCGATAGTCAGACCGAGTTCATCCGAGGAGTCGGAGGGCCCGCCGTCCGCTTCGACGATGTCGTCGGCCAGCACTTCGCGGGCGATCTCCACACCGTGATCGCCGAACGCCTTCCGCACGGAGGCCAGCTCTGATCTCCAGCGAACCGAAATGCGATCGGATACATCCAGGTTCCGTTCGCGGCGCGCCTGCTGGATGCGGCTCACGATCTCACGGGCAACGCCTTCGGTTTCGAGGGTCTCGTCGATCGTGGTGTCCAACGAAACGGCGATGGCGCCCGACGACTCCACCACCGTGCCGGGGATGGGTGCGCGGGTGATGATCACATCATCCAGGCTGATTTCCTCATTGACGACCTCGAGCTTCTCGCCCGCCATGAGGGCCTCGATGGACGAGGCGTCCAACCGGGTGACAGCGGCAGCGACGTCCTTCATGCGGGCGCCCAACCTGGGACCCAGCTTCTTGAAGTCCGCCTTGGCGCCGAGTTCGACGAGTGCGGACTCGTCGGCGCCTGCATCGACCGACTTCACATTCAGTTCCCCGGCGATCAAAGCGGCGTGGGAGTCGACGACAGCCCGTACCTTCGGGTCGTGGCTCAGCACGCTGACCCTTCGCAACGGCTGGCGGACTTTGATCTGGCTCTGCTTCCGGAGCGCATGACCCAACTGGACGACCTCGCGGACGATCGCCATCGCATCTTCGAGCCCCGCGTCGATGAGGGCCTGATCGGCCCGAGGAAAATCGCAGTGATGGACGCTGCGGGGAGCCTCGCCGTCCGTTTCCGCCACGAGCCCTTGGTAGAGACGGTCTGTGACGAAGGGCAGAACCGGAGCGAGCACCTTGATGAACGTCGACAGCACCTCATATAGGGTGGCGAAGGCCGCCAGTTTGTCGGCATCGCTGGCCTGCGACTCGCCACGTTGCGACCAGAACCGGCGTCGGGAGCGCCGGATGTACCAGTTGGTGAGGTCGTCGATGAATCCCAACGTTGGCGGGACCACGTTGTACAGGTAGTAGCCCTCCATCTGGGTGTTCACCTCGGCGATGAGGCTCTGGAGCACCGAGAGGATCCACCGGTCGAGCTCGGGTCGGTCTTCGGGTGCCGGTGCCGCCGCAAGGTCGGCCATGGTGATCCCATCGGCTTCGGCGTAGGTGGTGAAGAAGCTGTAGGTGTTCCACAGCGGCAACAGCACGGTCCGGACGACCTCTCGGACACCGTCTTTGGAGAATCGGAGCGGTTCCGCCCGGAGGACCGGCGAGTTGATCATGAATGCGCGGAGCGCATCGGCCCCCGATTCGTCGAAGATCTCCGAAGGATCGGGGTAGTTCTTCAGGCTCTTGGACATCTTGCGTCCGTCCTCGGCCAGGATCATTCCGTTGACGACACAGTTCTGGAACGACGGCATGCCGAACAGTGCCGTCGCCAGGACGTGGAGCGTGTAGAACCAGCCCCGCGTTTGGTCGAGACCCTCGGCGATGAACTGAGCCGGGAACGTGGCTTCGAACCGCTCCCGATTCTCGAATGGATAGTGGACCTGACCGTACGGCATCGAACCCGACTCGAACCAGCAGTCGAGTACCTCGGGCACCCGAGCCATCGTCGCTCCGCATTCGGCGCAGTCCCACGTCACCTCGTCGACGTGGTGCTTGTGCAGGTCGTCGAGTCGGACCCCGCTCTTGGCCTCCAACTCGTCGATCGAGCCGATGCACTCATAGGTGTCGCACCCTTCGCAGTGCCACACCGGGATACACGATCCCCAATAGCGATTGCGGCTGATCGCCCAGTCCCGGGCGCCTTCGAGCCAGTTGCCGAAGCGACGGGAACCCACGTAGTCGGGGACCCAGTGGATCGAATCGTTGCAACGCGCCATGTGTTCTGGGTCGACCTTCACGAACCAGGTGGGGATGGCCTTGTAGATGAGCGGAGTGCCGGTGCGGTAGCAGAACGGGTACGAGTGGCGGATGCTCTCGTGTCTGACGAGCAAGCCCTGATCCTTCAGGATCCCGAGGAGGACCTTGTCCGCCTCCTTGATGTTCATGCCTTCGACCTCGGGCACCTCGGCCGTGAACCGGCCTTCCGAGTCGACTGGGTCGACCAGCACGTCGAGGCCAGCCGACTGCAGGGCGTAGAAGTCCGCTTCGCCGTAGGCGGGCGCCATGTGAACCAGACCCGTGCCGTCATCGGTGGTGACGTCGGGCGAGAGGATGATCCGGAACGCCCCCCGGTCCCGCTCGGTTTCGAAATGGTCGAACGGCTGCCGGTACTGGACGCCGGCCATGTCGGCGCCGGTCACCCGAGCCGCCGGAGTTGGAGCGTCTTTCCAGTACGCGCCCACCCTGTCGGCCGCGACCCAGAATCTGCCGTCCTCATCGTCGATTCGCACGTATTCGACGTCCTCACCGGCCGCCACGGCGAGGTTGCCGGGAAGCGTCCAAGGAGTCGTCGTCCAGATGAGGATCTCGTCGCCCGTCTCCACCGGTCCCCGGCCCTCTACCACCGGGAATCGAACGGTGATCGACGGGTCGTCGACGTCTCGGTAGTCGAGGTTCGCCTCGAAGTTGGACAGCGGGGTGGTGGCGCCCCACGAATAGGGCAACACCTTGAAGTCGACGTAGACGAGCCCCTTGTCCCACAGCTGCTTGAACACCCACCACACCGACTCCATGAAGTCGGTGTCCATGGTCTTGTAGTCGTTCTCCATGTCGACCCAGCGGCCGATCCGGCGGATGATGTTCTCCCAGGCCTCCGTATTCGTCTGGACGAGCGAACGGCACGCCTCGTTGAACTCGGCAATCCCGTACTCGCCGATCTGGCGAGGACCGGAGATGCCCAGCTGCTTCTCGACCTCCATCTCGACGGGCAGTCCGTGGGTGTCCCATCCGAAACGTCGTTCGACCCGGTAGCCACGCATCGTCCAGTACCGGGGCACCACGTCTTTGATGACCCCGGCCAGCAGATTCCCGTAGTGCGGATTCCCGGTCGGGAACGGAGGTCCGTCGTAGAAAACGTATTCGTTGTCGGCCGGCCGCATGCGAACCGACTCTGCGAAGGCGTCGATCTGATCCCACAGCTCCAAGACCTCGGTTTCGAGGCTCGGGAAATCGACCTTGGGGTCGACTCGCCGGAAATCAGACGTGGGCACGATCTACTCCTGACGGGAAACGGCCTCAGATGGTAACGACTCGCCCGGCCGGTCGATCTCGGTGATCCGTCGGGCGCCTCAGCGTTCGAGCAAACCTCGGACCGTGTCGGGGTCCAGGCCTTCGACGTCGATCGTCTTCTGCCGGCTGGACTCACCTCGTACCAGGACCGCGGGGGCCCCGAGCAGATGGTTCATCAAGTCGAGAACGGCAGCGTTCGCCCGTCCGCCGTCGGGTGGGGCCGTGACCCGCACCTTGAGGGTGTTCCCATGCTCGCCCTGCACCTCGGTGCGCGACGCACCGGGCACAACCCACACCACGAGGCGTGACCCGGTCTCGGTCGCGGTCACCCAGGTGGTCATGTGCGTATTGTCCTCACCCATCCGACTCGCGTCCAGCCGTGGGCGCAGTCGAAGCTGGGGGCCCTGCCGGAGGAACGCCTCATAGTCCAAGAGAGTTGGTACAGTCGCCGCGCTGCAAGGGAGGTTTCAGGCTCATGGCCAAGGCGCTCGCGAAGACCAAGTTGAACGAATTGAAGGCACAGCTGGAAGCGGAGCGGGAACGCCTTGCCGACCTGATCGCCGAGCACGAACAGGAACTCGAGGAGGCCCGGCTCAGCGAGACCTCCGCCGATCGCAGCCCGGACCCGGGGAGCGCCGAGGCCGGCTCGATGAAGTTCGAATACGAGAAGGAACTGTCCCTGGAGCGCAACAGCATCGACCTCCTCCACAAGGTGGAGCGAGCTCTGGGCCGGTTGGAAGACGGAACGTATGGGACCTGCGAGTCGTGTGGGAGCGCTATCCCCGTCGCCAGGCTGGAAGTGCTTCCGTACGCCACCATGTGTGTGACGTGCGCGTCCAAACGGGGCTGAAGGCCCGATACGCCACCGCGGTCCTCATCGCCGTCGCGATCGTCGCGCTCGACCTGGTCACCAAGCGGATCGCTGCACTCTCGTTCGTCGACGAGCGCGTCACCGTGATTCCGGGCGCCCTCTGGTTCACATACGGGGAGAACCCCGGAGCGGCGTTCTCGCTCTTCCAGAATGCGGGGCCCTTCCTCGGTGTGGCAGCCCTGATCGCCATCGGCGTCATCCTCTTCGCTCTTCGGAAACCACGCCCGGTCGGGGAAGTCGTCGCCTTTGGTCTGGTCATGGGGGGCGCCGCCGGGAACCTCATCGACCGGATTGCGCGAGGATCCGGGTGGCTCGACGGCCATGTCATCGATTGGATCCAGTTCCCCAACTTCCCAATATTCAACATCGCCGACTCGGCCGTCACCATCGCGGTGGTCGTCATGTTCCTCGTTGCGATGCGCCACAGGCCCGACGATGGCTGACTCCTTCCGGTACGTCGTGCCGGCCGACCTCGACGGTGAGCGGGCCGACAAGGTGGTGGCGGTTCTCGGCGACATGAGTAGGGCCGAAGCGCGGGCCGTGGTCGACTCGGGTGACGTCACCGTCGGGGACAGCCCAGTTGGGCCCAGTACCCGCCTGTCTGCGGGCACCGAGTTGACGTTTGCGGTGCCTGAGCGTCCAGACATCCTGGTGCCGAGCGAGGTCGCCCTCGACCTCGTATACGTCGATCCCCATGTCGTGGTGGTGGACAAGCCATCGGGTCTGGTGGTCCACCCGGTGGGAGGTCGTGTCCAGCCGTCGGTGGCAGCGGGGCTTCTCCACGCCTTCCCCGAGATCAGAGGGGTGGGGGAGGACCCGCGTTGGGGCATCGTGCATCGCCTCGACCGGGACACCTCCGGCCTGCTGGTGGCGGCCCGCACGAACGAGGCGCACAAGAGGCTGAGTTCGGCCATTCGCCGTCGCGAGATCGAACGCGACTATCTGGCGCTCGTGGACGGAACATTCGAAGTGCCGCGCGGCACGATCGATGCTCCCGTCGCGGCCGATCCGAACCGGCCTCGCCGCCGGATCGTGAGTCCGTTCGGCAAGCCATCGCGCACCCACTATCGGGTAAGGTGCGGCTGGCCGAACATGGCGGTCTCGCTGGTCGATGTCACCCTGGAGACGGGGCGAACCCATCAGATCAGGGTCCACTTCGCGGCCATCGAACATCCGGTGATCGGCGACCGGTGGTACGGGAGACCTGCCAAGGTGGATGCGCCCAGGGTCTTCCTCCATGCCGCCCGGCTCCGCTTCGTTCAC
>JAOUGY010000389.1 GCA_029865445.1 Acidimicrobiia bacterium
GTGGCCCAGACCAAAGGGCTGCTCGATCGGTACAACGAGGTTCTGGCAGCTTGGGCCGACCCGGACGCCGACTACGACAAGCTCGGTGAACTGCAAGCCGAGTTGGAACGGAAGATCGAGGCAGCCGACGCATGGGAGCTCGACAGGAAGGTCGCCATCGCCATGGACGCTCTGCGCGTCCCGCCGTCCGAGTCTTCGGTAGACACGCTGTCGGGCGGTGAACGGCGGCGGGTTGCGTTGTGCCGGCTGCTGCTCTCGAGCCCAGACCTGCTGCTTCTGGACGAACCGACGAACCACCTCGACGCCGAGTCGGTGGCGTGGCTCGAACGTTTCCTCGCCGAGTACAAGGGCTCGGTGATCGCCGTCACCCACGATCGCTACTTCCTCGACAACGTCGCCGGGTGGATCCTCGAACTCGACCAGGGACGTGGTCATCCTTTCGAGGGCAACTACTCGGCATGGCTCGAGCAGAAGGAGGCGAGGCTGGCCCAAGAAGAGAAGGTGGAGTCGGCCCGGCGCCGCGAGATCGCCAGGGAACTGGAGTGGGTGCGGATGTCGCCAAAGGCCAGACAGGCCAAGGGCCGCGCCCGACTCGCGTCCTACGAACGGCTCGTATCGGAGGCCCAGTCCGCAGAGCAGCGAGCCGACAGGCTGGCGCTCGAGATCCCGTTCACCCAGCGGCTGGGCGATCGAGTGATCGTCGCCTCCGGTGTCTCGAAAGCCTACGGAGACCGCCTCCTCATCGACAAGCTCGATTTCGACCTTCCACCAGCGGCGGTCGTCGGCATCATCGGCGCCAACGGCGCAGGCAAGACCACGTTGTTTCGCATGATCACCGGATCGGAAGAGCCTGACGCCGGCGCCATCGACATCGGTACCAGCGTCGACCTCGCCTACGTCGACCAGACCAGAGACGCTCTCGACCCGGCGAAATCGGTCTTCGACGAGATCTCGGGCGGTGCCGAGTGGCTCCGTATCGGCAGCCGCGAGGTCAACTCACGCGCCTACGTGGCATCGCTCAACTTCAAGGGCTCCGACCAGCAGAAACGGGTTGGCGAGCTGTCCGGCGGAGAACGCAACCGCGTCCACCTCGGAAAAATGCTGCGCCGGGGCGGGAACGTCATCCTGCTCGACGAGCCTTCCAACGACCTCGACGTCGACACGCTGCGCGCCCTCGAGGAGGCGATCGAGGCCTTTCCAGGATGCGTACTTGTGATCTCCCATGACCGGTGGTTCCTCGATCGAATCGCCACCCACATATTGGCGTTCGAGGGAGAGTCCCAGGTTCGCTTCTTCCCGGGCAACTTCACCGAGTACGAGGATTACATGATCCGGGAATTCGGCGAGGAGTCGCTCAGACCACATCGAATTCGATACAAGCCGCTCTCCACGTAGAACCGAGGTTCTGATCTCGTAATCGCCACCGCACCTTGTTTGCAGGGCTGACCGGTTTGGCGCCGAAGGTGCTCCCAGGCGGGGGCAGGCAAGCCGTCGGCGGGACTCGTGGTTGCTCCGAGCGATACGGCGGAGGCCGGGGACAGGGGCAAGGGGCTGGGGCATGGGGAGTGAGAATCCGGGAACTTCGGTCGATGGCGTCGTGTCATGGGGAGGCGGGGGCGCCAGGACAGCAGACTCGGTAGGGCTGGAGGAAACAATGTCAGGCTCGTCGACGCGGCAGCACGCCGAGGTCCGGTTCGAGATCGACCTTCGAGACAGTTCGGTCGGTGCGAACAATGTGGTGGTGATTCCGGGGTTGGCGGGTGGCCGGCTGGGACGAGCCACCCGACTCCAGAAAGCCACCAAACGCGGCATCGACATCATGGGCGCCATCACCGCCCTCACCCTCGCCACCCCCCTCCTCACCCTCACCGCCATCCTCATCAAACTCACCTCCCCCGGACCCGTCCTCTACCGCCAAATTCGCATCGGCCAGAACGGCATCCCCTTCACCTTCCTCAAATTCAGATCCATGTACACCGACGCCGACACCCGCCGCGCCGACCTCGAAGCACACAACGAAGCCGAAGGCCCCATCTTCAAAATCAAACAAGACCCCCGGATCACCCCCATCGGACGCATCATCCGCAAGTTCTCCATCGACGAAGCCCCCCAACTCCTCCACGTCCTCACCGGAAAGCTGTCCCTGGTAGGACCCAGACCCCACCTCCCCGAAGAAGTCAACGCCTACGACGGCATCGCCCACCGCCGACTCGCCGTCAAACCCGGCATCACCGGCATCTGGCAAGTCTCAGGACGCTCCGACCTCGACTTCGACACCTGGATCGACCTCGACATCCAATACCTCGACACCTGGAGCGTCGGCCTCGACCTCAAACTCCTCGCCAAAACCATCACCGCCGTCACCACCGCCCGCGGCGCCTACTGACCCTGTGATGACCGAGATCTCGAAGACGCCGGTCGTCGACACCGGCGTGTCAGCGATGTCTCTGCAAGAGACCGCGGCCGCGATTCTGAACCCGCCACCGGCCGGCCAGTACGTGGCGGTCGCCAACGTTCACTCGCTGATGACCGCACGCTCGAACCCGGAACTGGCCCGCGTGATGGCCGAGGCAGACATCGTCACGCCCGACGGAATGCCGCTCGTGTGGGTGCTCAAGGCGATGGGCCACGACAACCAGGAGCGAGTTCACGGAATGGCGCTGGCCGATGCCACCATCGAATCGGGCCTCGGAGCCGGGGTCAGGCATTTCTTCTACGGATCATCCCCGGAGACACTGGAGGCGGTCGAGGTCAATGTTGCCCTGCGCTATCCGGGCATCGTGATCGCCGGGACGCACTCGCCACCTTTTCGGCCGCTCAGCGACGCCGAGATCGAGGCCGACGCCAAGATGATCAGAGACTCCAACGCCGATGTCGTTTGGGTCGGTCTCGGTGCCCCCAAGCAGGAACTGTGGATGGGCAGGATTCGCCCTCACCTCGGCAACACCAGCCTCGTGGGGGTGGGGGCCGTTTTCGACTGGTGGGCGGGCCGAGTATCGAAGGCTCCCGATTGGATGCAGCGGTCCGGGCTCGAATGGCTCTACCGTCTCATCAAGGAACCGCGCCGCCTGTGGCGACGGTACGCCTACAACAACCCTGCGTTTCTCGTCCTCGCCGGCCGTCAGATCTGGTCGCAACGCCGCAGTCGCTGATCCGGCCGACGGCGGGTACGCTCGCCACCCATGCCCGACTTCATCTACCAGATGTATCGCGCCGGCAAGCATGTCCCGCCGAATCGGGACGTGCTCAAGGACATCTCCCTCTCGTTCTTCTATGGCGCCAAGATCGGTGTTCTCGGTCACAACGGCGCCGGAAAGTCGACCTTGCTCCGCATCATGGCTGGAGTCGACGAACCGACCACCGGCGAGGCGCAGCTGCTCCCGGGGTACTCGGTCGGCCTCCTCGAACAGGAACCGGTCCTCGATCCCGGGAAGAGCGTGCTCGAAAATATCCTC
>JAOUGY010000082.1 GCA_029865445.1 Acidimicrobiia bacterium
GGGGGCTTCTCAACGCGGGAGTCGGGCTTCTTGTGTCCCAGTGCCGGCGGATCAAGGCTTCCACCTAGCACGGTGGTCCCGCGTTGAGCATGCCCCCTACCTCCCAGCTCCCTTCGGTCGCTGGCAGGGACCTTCCCCCACTTCGTGGGGGACAACCGAAGCGAGGCCCTCTTTTGACCGTCTCTTGACGGGGGCTGGACCGTTTCTTGTCGCCCCTCCCGGATGGTGGCCTCGTCGACCGGAAGGGCCGGTTGGCAGGAAGGGAGGCAATCATGCCGAAGAATCGCACCGCACTGACCGCAACGGTCGTGGCTCTCACCCTGGGGATCGCCCAGGTGGCGGGGGCGTCGCACGTCCCTCAGGTGCTGGCCGACAACCCCGCATACTCACAGGTCGTCCTGGAACGGCTGCCTGATTTCGACATCGCCGACATCGCCAGGACGCTCCCAGCTCCTGAATGCCGGCCGGTTGCAGCAGGGGATGTCTGCTGAATGCACCCGCTGTTTCGGATAGAGAGAACCACGTCGTTCTTCGATGACGTGAGGAGAGCAAAGGGCCCTGGTCGGCGCCGCCGGCCCGGGCTCCTTTGCAAGTTCTTGACAGGAACCCTTCATAGTCCCGTTTCATGGAAAACGCAGCGCGTCCGACCCCGTTGAATGCGTATGTTTCGGGAGTGGAATTTCGTGTCCTCGGACCTGTCGAGGCACTCCACGACGGAGCGCGGCTGGCGTTGGGTGGGCCGAAGCAGAAGGCGGTGCTTGCGCTGCTCGTTGCGACGGCTCGCAGACCGGTTTCCGTCGACGCTCTGATCGGAGGGGTGTATGGCGACGATGCGTCGCCCGGGTCGCGTCGCACCATCCACACCTACGTTTCGAACCTGCGCGGTCAGGTGGGGGACATCATCCGGCGCAGTGGTGACGGATACGTCCTGGAATGCGACAACATCGACTCCCGGGAATTCGAGGAGCTGTACCGGAAGGGCGTCGACACCCTCGCCGAAGATCCGGGTTCGAGCGCCATCCAGCTCCGTTCGGCTCTCGCCCTGTGGCGGGGCCACGCCTACGGCGATGTCGAAGGGCGATCCGCACTCGACGGGGAGATCACCCGGTTGGAGGAGCTCCGCCTAGCGGCGCTCGACGCCCGCATCGAGGCCGATCTGGCACTGGGGATGCATCGTGACCTGATCGGGGAGTTGGAGGCGCTCGTAGCCGAGTACCCGCTCCGTGAGAGTTTCCGAGGCCACCAGATGGTCGCGCTCTACCGGTCGGGACGCCAGAGCGAGGCGCTTCGGGCATATGGGCGGATGCGACAGACCCTGGTGGAGGAGTTGGGTATCGATCCTTCACCGGACCTGCAGGATCTGGAGACGGCGATCCTCACCCAGGATCCGAAGCTCGAGGTTCGAATTCGGGCGATGGTGGAGAGGCGAGCCATTCTCGCTGTCGAACTGGATGACTCCATCGCCCACGCCACCGCCGCCGACCGTGATGCGGCCCTGTCCCGTCGCGACGCCTTGCTCAGCCTCGAAGCGTCGGAGGCGGGCGGCGAACTCGTCGACGTACGCGGAGCCGCCGCCTATGCGGCCTTCCCGTCGGTAGGGACGGCGCTCACGGTGGCTCTCCAGTTGATGGGAGAGCCACTCCGGATGGCGGTCGACCACGGCGACGTGGAGGTAGGCGACGACGGTGTGACCGGCCCGCCGGTGATCCGGGCGCTACGTCTGGCCGCTGTCGGGCATCCTCAACAGGTGCTGGTGTCGGCCGAGGCGCAGTCGACCTTGGCGACGTCGACGGAATCGGGTTGGACGATGCGGTCGCTCGGACGGCACGTGATCCGAGGACTGGACGGCGATCGCCAGGTCTTCCAACTCGTCGGCGGCAGAGGCCCCGTCGAGTTCCCCGACCTGCTGCTGGACAGGCTGCCGCCACCTCTTCCCCTGCCCACCTCGTCTGCGGCGGTGGCCGGATACGAGCTGCGGGAGGAGATCGGTGGAGGCGCGGTGGGCGCCGTCCATCGTGCCTATCAGGCGTCCGTCGGTCGGGAGGTTGCGATCCGGTCGGTCCGCCCGGAACTGGTGGCAGACCCTCGCTTCATCCGCCGATTCGAGTCCGAGGCCCAACGTGTGGCGGCTGTCGACCATCCCCATCTGGTTCCGCTGCTCGACTACTGGCGGGACCCCGGGGCGGCGTTCATGGTGTCCAGGCTCATGCGGGGCGGCGACCTTCGCTCCCGAATCGGTTTCCATGCCTTCGATGCCACCGAGACTATGGCGATCGTGGAGCGGATCGGATCGGCAGTGGCAGCGGCCCATGCGGCGGGTCTCGTTCACGGGAGGGTGCGGCCCGAGAATGTCATGTTCGACGAGAACGACAACCCGTACCTGGCCGACCTCGGCCTTGCGGCGATCTTCGGTGGGCTCGTTCAGTTCCCTGCCGGGGCTCATACCGCACCGGAGGCGATCGGGTCGCCGGCCACCGTCGCCTCCGACATCTATTCGCTGGGTGTGATGGTGAGCGAGCTGGTGAGTGGGGCGGCCACTCCACTCGACCGGCCGCTGTCGCTGGCCGATCCGGAGCTCGAACGAGTCCTCTCTCGAGCGACGGCTTCCGACGTGGCTTCTCGCCCGGGATCGATCGAGGACTTCATCGACGAGTTGGGCCGGGTGTTGACGAGGAACGGAGCGGCGGTTTCGTTCCGGCAGGCGGTGAGGAACCCTTACAAAGGGCTGACCGCTTTCCGGGAGTCTGACGCCGCCGACTTCTTCGGGCGCGAAGAACTCGTGGCCTCTCTCGTCGCCGCCGTCGGATCCCAACCGTTGACCCTGGTGGTGGGTCCGTCGGGGATCGGCAAGTCTTCGGTGGTGAGGGCGGGACTGATTCCCGCTGTGAGATCGACGCCGGGTTTCGAGTCGTGGGTCGTGACCGATATGTTCCCCGGTCCCCGGCCTTTCGACGAGCTGGAAGCCGCCATCGAACGGGTGGCGCTGTCGTCGCCCTCCGGCCGCATCGATGCCCTCCGATCGGGTACGGCTTCGCTGTCGGATCTCGTCGACCATTGCCTGCCCGAAGGCTCCGTCCTGATGCTCGTGGTCGACCAATTCGAAGAGTTGTTCACTCACGTGATCGACGAGGAGTCGCGCCGTCGGTTCCTGTCGATGGTGTCCGACGCCGGCCCGAACGTGAGGGTCGTTGCCACCATGCGAGCGGACTTCTACGACCGTCCGCTCGGCTACTCGAACTTCGGCGAGGTCGCCTCCAGGTCGACGGTCGCCGTGCACGCTCCCACGGCTGCCGACCTGGAACAGGTGATCAGAGCGCCTGCGGCAAGTGTCGGGGTCATGGTGTCCGACGCCTTGGTCGAGAGCCTGATCGCGGACTGCGAAAACGAACCCGGCGCTCTGCCGCTGTTGCAGCATGTTCTGACCGAGTTGTTCGACGAGCGTGATGTGGATCTGATCGAGATCGGGGACTACCGGGCTGCCGGGGGGATGGCGGGCTCGATCGGCCGGCGGGCCGAGCATCTGTTTCTCGGCTTCGGGCCGGAGGAGCGGCGTCTGGCACGGCAGGTGTTCCTGCGGATGGTCACGGTCGATGAGGAGTCGGAGGACACGAGACGGAGGGTCCGTCGTTCCGAGTTGGAGCGAATCCCCGGACCTGAGGGTGGTCTCGATCGGGTGCTCGATGCCTTCGGCCGGCACAGGCTGGTGGTGTTCGATCGGGATGCCGCCACCCGCGGGCCCACCGTTGAGGTGGCGCACGAGGCGCTGCTCCGGCACTGGGACCGGCTGCGGGGGTGGGTCGACGAGGTGCGGGACGATCTGCTGATGCGGCGAAGGGTGGAGGTCGCCACCCGGGACTGGGTCGATTCGGGTGCCGATGCCAGCTACCTGCTGAGTGGTGGCCGGTTGGAGCGGGCGGAGTCGTGGCGGGAGGCGTCGGGGATCGACGTGTCCGACGAGGAACAGGCCTTCCTCGCCGAGTGCCGCCGCGTGGTGGACGCCGACCGGGCTCGTAGGCGCCGTTTGCGGCGCCGGGTGGTCACGGCGCTGTCGGGTGCGCTGGCACTGGCGGTGGCGTTGGGTTCGTTCGGTTGGGTGCAGCGGGGGGTGGCAGAACGGGAGGCGATCACGGCTCGGATGCAAGAGCTCGCCACTCAAGCCGAGGTCGCCATCGACGAAGACCCGGACCTGGCGATCCTTCTCGCTCTGGAGGCCTACGACCTCTCCGAACAGCTCGACCTGGACCGCACCCCCGGCGAGGTGATGCGAGCGCTGCACGTGACCACCCAAGCTTCGAGGTTGGTACGGCGGATCGAGGGCTCGTACGTCTTGGCGACCGCCGTTTCAGAGGGGCTGTTTGCGGCAACCTTGACCGAGCCCTCCAACGTCGTCGAGATTCGCGAACTACGATCCGGCGGGCTGGTCACGACTATCGAGGCCGAAGGACCCGTGGCCGCTATCGATGCCAACCCGGATGGTTCGATGCTGGCAATCGGGTACGGCGATCCCTACGGCGGTGTACTCGAGCTCGAGGATGTTCCGGCGGGCGCACTGTTTGATGTCGCCACGGGCGAGCATGTGGCAGACGTCCCCCACGAGTGTTGCACCTGGGCGATCGAGTTCAGCCCTGATGGCACCATGGTGCTGTCCGTCGTCAACGACGTTCCCGAAGGGCTCTCTCATGTGTGGAGACCATCAACAGATGACGAATGGCTTGTCGAGCAGGGATGGGGTACCTGGATGTCGGACTCGGCATCGCTCGCCGCTATCGATTTCGTCACGCCGAGCGTTCGTCTGGTGAGAGTTGAATCAGGGGCCGTCAGTGATGTGATCGATACCGGCGACTTCTTGGCGGACTCGATATCGGTGAGCCCTGACGGGAGTCGGCTTTCGCTCACGTCCCGGACGAACAGCGAGGTCCAGGTGTGGGCGTTCGGATCGATTGTCCCGGAGCGGGCGCTCCCCGGGCCAGGGGTGCTCGCTGCTCCGTTTCTCCCGAAAGGTGACAGAATCCTGGTTCTCGGCAACACAACGGTCCACCAGCTTGTGGACCTGAGCAGCGCCGAGGCCGTCTCGCTCTTCGGTCACACCGGTGGGGTGTGGACAGCAGCGTTGTACGACGGCTATGTCGTGATCCCGACACCCGATGACCTGTTCGTATGGGATACGTCTGACGCCGGGCCAGGCCTACTAGGTGCATTCGCATCCGAAACCGAGATAGTCAACGTGGGACCGATCGATGAGTCGGATCGGCTGGCAATTACGACCACGAACGGCCCAGGCGTCGCTGACGTACGGCGAGTCGATCTCGATACAGGCGCTATCGATCAGAGGTCCCGGCCATTCGGGTGGGATACCTGGCGTTGGCCGGTTGTTTCCAACGATGGTCGGTTTGGAGGGTTGATCAGCGACGACCCCGACCGCGGCGTGATTGTCGAACTGGACACTTTGGAGGAGACACTGCTCGGGCGCTGCGAGACGGTCAAGGCAATCGATGGAACGCGAGGGCTTGCGGTGGTTGATCGCACCACTGCATGTAAGACGCCCGGAACCCCAGCGGTCATAGACTTCATCGATGACGAGGAGGTCTTCCGCCTCCCGTCGGGTGAGCTGCCGTCTGCCGCCTTTGGTATCCCGGGTACGCCCTCGGAGAACAGCCTGGTGGTCGCCTGGTTCGACCGCATCGAGGTTTACTCCGTCGACACGTGGGAACTGACAGGCGTCTTCGAAGGTAACGGAGTTGACTTCCTCTTTCCTTTCTTCTCCGCTGATGGACGGTGGTTGACACCGTCGAATATGGCGGGTGTCGCGCACATTCTTGATTTCGCTTCCGGGGCCGTGACCGATGGAGAAGTCGCACTGACGCAGTCCTTTGACGGAGGTCCTTCCCCTGCGCAGGTAATCAGGGCATCGCAGAGCTACGCCGTGACCGCTCATTCGGGTCGCGAGATCAAAATCTGGGATCGGAGGCAGGGTGACCTGTGGTTCTCGATACCCACCAATGCGAAAAATGGGAACGCACTGATCTTGGCTGCCGATGAGACCGTGCTCTGGTACGAGGATGGCTCGAGCGTGCTCAAACGTCTGCCGTTCCGTTCGGTCGATCTAGCGGATCTCGCCCGTGCCCGACTCAACCGTGACTTCACCGTCGATGAGTGTGAGAGGTTCCTCTCCGATGCCGACTGTTCGGTGTACGGGGAGGATCCGTAGCCGACTTCCTTCCGGCTGCGTACATGGCGGATTCGGGTCGTCCCGGGGGGGTGGACGACCCGAACCCGCGTCGCGAGGTCGAAAACCCTGGGTAACAGACACCGCTGAGCGAAGTCCCCAGCCCGCGGATTGGTCTTTGCGCCGTCCGCCGGCCCATCGATTGAGCGTCCGTAGCATGGGCGGATGCCGCGTCTGCTCGTCATCCGTCACGGGGCCATCGCCACCTCGGGCGTCGAGTTCCCGGCTCGGGACGGACTCGAACCCCTCTCGCCCCTCGGCGTCGTCGAAGTTGAGGCCCTGGCGTCGATGCTGGCCGGCGAACCGATCACCGCCATCCATTCGTCTCCCGCGGTCAGGGCCCGTCAAACGGCAGAGGCGATCGCGCGACGCCACCGCCTCGAACCCCAGGTCGACGCGGCCCTCGCCGAGGTCGACATGGGCGAGTGGTCGGGTCAGGCCCTGGTCTGGGCCAAGCAGCAACCTGACTGGCGAACGTTCCAGACTCGCCCGGGTGAGTTCACGTTCCCGGGCGGAGAGTCGTTTGTGTCACTTGTCGAGAGGACGGGCCCGTGCCTCGAACGGATCGGGGACAGTGCGACCGGCACGGTGGTGGTCACCGCTCATCTCGGCAATGTGATGGCCTTCCTCGCCCTCGCCGGCGTGCTGGAAGGTCACGTCGACATTCCCACGGCCAGCGTCACCGACTTCGACCTCGGCGGCCCGAAGATCCGCGTTGGCGAAATCGGCCGCCGCCCCGACTGAATCGGCAGCTCCGCGGAGCCTTTTGCATTCGTTTGACGGTCGTGTGCGATGTTCGGTCGCATGGCTCCCGCATCCGCACCCGATCGCGATGTCGCATATGTTTCCGATATGGAGGTTTGGGTACTCGGCCCCACCGTCCTGCACCGGGACGCAGTCGAACTGTCGCCAGGCGGTCTGAAACAGAGAACCGTCCTTGCGCTCCTGGCGGCTTCGGCGGGGAGACCTGTCCCCATCGACGCTCTCATCGAAGGCCTGTATGGAGACGCTGCGGCGGGAGGCGCCCGCCGAACCATCGCCACCTACATCTCGAATCTCCGGCGGGAGATGGGCGACGCCATCCTCCGGTTGGGCGATTCGTATCAGCTGGACCCGGCAGTGAAGGTCGACGCCGTCGAGTTCGAGAAGCTGTATCGGTCGGGGTCGTCGCTGGTGGTCTCCGACCCGGGGCGGGCGGCGTCGATGCTCCGGGACGCTCTCGGCCTGTGGCGAGGCCACGCCTACGTGGATGTGGAAACCCGCTCCGCGCTGTCCTCCGAGATCAATCGGCTCGACGAGATGCGGCTGTCGGCGCTCGATGCCCGGGTCGAAGCCGACCTGGCGCTCGGCCTCCATCGAGATCTCGTTGGCGAGTTGGAGGCGTTGACGGCAGAACACCCGCTGCGGGAATCCTTTCGCGCTCACCAGATGGTGGCCCTCTATCGGTCGGGCCGCCAGAGCGACGCGCTTCGCGCCTTCGGGAGGACCCGCACCGTCCTCGCCGAAGAGATGGGGATCGACCCTTCGCCCGAGTTGCGGGAACTGGAGGAGGCGATCCTCACGCAGGATCCGAAGCTGGATGTCCGGATCAAGGCTTCGGTCGAGCGACGGGCCATCCTGGCCGCGGAACTGGATGATGGCGCGGTGTACCGGTCGCACGGAGAACGCGATGTTGCGCTGATCGACCGGGACGAGCGCTTCGGCGCTGCAGTCGCCGGCGCCGCCGGCCGGCCGCTCGGCGTGCGCGGGATCGCCGTATACGCGTCGTTTGATTCCGTTGACGCCGCCGCTCGGGCCGCCGGTCAGCTCGCCGGCGGCTCGCTGCGGCTGGCGATCGACCACGGCGACGTCGAAGTCGCCGACGGCCAGGTGTCGGGTCCGCCCATCCGCCGAGCTCTCCGTCTCGCCGCCATCGCCCACCCCGGGCAGATTCTGCTGTCGGCCGACGCCCAGGCTGTCCTCGCCTCTTCGCCGGCGAGCGGGTGGACGGTTCAAGGGCTCGGCGCCCAGGATGTGAAGGGGCTCGACGGCACGACTCACGTCTTCCAGCTGGTCGATCAGGCTTCCCCCCGGTCATTCCCCGATCTCGAAATCGACCGGCTGCCTCCGCCGATGCCCGACGACCGGACCGGAGCGGTCCCCGGGTACGAGATCCGGGGGACCCTGGAAACGGATCCGGCCGGAACTCTCCACCGGGCCTATCAGGCTTCGGTGGGTCGCGAGGTGATCCTGCGCTTGTTCCGACCCGAACTCGTCTCCGACCCCCGGTTCGTGCGGAGGTTCGAGGCGCACGCCCAGCGAATCGCCGCCACCGGACACGCCCACCTCGTGCCGTTGCTCGACTATTGGCGCGACCCGGGTTCCGCGTTCTTCATCCACCGGCTCATCCAAGGGTCGTCATTGCGGTCGGTGTTGAACCGGGGGCCGGTGACTCGCGACGAGATGGTTGGTTACGTCGACCGGATCGCCGGAGCCCTCAGGTCTGCTCATGACGCTGGTGTTGTCCACGGCAGATTGCGCCCGGAATCGGTGATCGTGGACTCCGACGCGAATCCGTACGTTGGCGAGCTCGGTCTGGCATCGATGCTGCATGGCCTCGTGACGTTCCCCGCCGACGCCTACACCGCACCCGAGGCGATCGGCGGTGACGTGTCGCAAGCGGCAGACATCTACTCGCTTGGGGTACTGGTGGCGGAACTGGCGAGCGGGTCGAGCCTTCCCTCCGATTCCTCACTTCCGCGGCTCGACACGGGGCTGGACAACCTCGTCCGGGTGTGCACGGATCCCGACCCGGTCGAGCGATTCCAGTCAGTCGATGAGTTCCTCGAGGCCTTTCACGGTGCCACGGGACGGTCCACGCTCGCCCCAGATGCCCGCAATCCATACAAGGGCCTCGCCGCATTCCAGGAAGCCGACGCCGGCGACTTCCACGGCCGGGAGGCGCTCGCCCGGCATCTCACCGAGGCGGTCCTCGAGCGGAACCTCACGGTGGTGGTGGGTCCCTCCGGAATCGGCAAGTCATCACTGGTCCGCGCCGGGTTGGTGCCGGAACTGCGCCGCCGCCGGCCAGACTGGATGATCGTCGACACCATTCCCGGGGCTCGGCCATTCGACCAGCTGGAGCTCGCCTTGTCGCGGGTGGCGCTCGTGCCGCCAGGTGATGCGGTCGATCGGATGAGGTCGGGGAAACTCTCGATCTCGGAGGCGCTCTCAGGGTTGATGCCACCGGGTAGCCGACTGGTGCTCATCATCGACCAATTCGAGGAGTTGTTCACGCAGGTGTTCGACGTCGAGGTCCGGCGGCGCTTCCTCGACCTGGTCGTCGATGAGGCCACGCGTTCGAACCCTCAGGTGCGATTGGTGGTCACGATCCGGGCGGACTTCTTCGACCGACCGATGCAGCATCCCGAGTTTGCGTCGCTGCTGGAGGATGCCGTCGTGCCGGTGCCGGCTCCCTCGCGGGAGGAACTGACAGAGATCGTCGTGGGCCCGGCCGGGGGCGTAGGAGTGGCGGTCGAGGAGGGTTTGGTGGCGGCTCTGGTCGCTGACACCGAACAGGAGGTGGGCGGGCTCCCGCTTCTCCAACACGCGCTCACCGAACTGTTCGAAACCCGGAACGGCAACCGGGTCACCCTCGAGTCGTACCACGAGGCAGGGGGTCTGTCGGGCTCGGTCGGTCGCCGGGCGGAGGCGACGTTCGAGGATCTCGGCGAGGAGGACCAGCCGGTTGCCAGAGAACTGTTCCTGCGCCTGGTGACGGTAGAGGAGCAGGCTGAGGACACCCGACGTCGCGTACGCCGTTCGGAGTTGATGGCTATCGGTGCACCGCAAGGGTCTGTGGAACGGGTGTTGGAGGCGTTTGGCCGGCATCGGCTGCTCGTGTTCGATCGGGATGCCTCGACCCGGGGACCCACCGTCGAGGTGGCGCACGAGGCGCTGATTCGTCACTGGCCGCGATTGCGCGCCTGGGTGGACGAGGTTCGTGACGATCTGCTCACTCGCCGCCGGGTCGAGATCGCTGCCGGCGACTGGGTGCGATCGGGTGAGGATCCGGCGTTCTTGTTCGGTGGCGGTCGCTTGGAGCAGGCAGAGGGGTGGCGGTCGCGGGCTGGAGCGATCGACGAGGAGGGGGAGCGGTTCATCGTCGCGTCCCGTCGGTCGGCGGATACAGCGATGGTCCGCCGTCGCACGGTGCGGCGCCGGGTGGTCACGGCGTTGTCGGGTGCGCTGGCACTGGCGGTGACGTTGGGTTCGTTCGGTTGGGTGCAGCGGGGGGTGGCAGAACGCGAGGCGATCACGGCTCGGATGCAGGAGCTGGCCACGCAAGCCGAGGTCGCCATCGACGAGGATCCGGACCTGGCGATTCTCCTCGCCCTGGAGGCCTACGAACTCTCCGAACAGCTCGACCTGGAACGCACCCCTGGCGAAGTCATGCGAGCGCTTCATGTCACCACCCAGTCCTCCCGGTTGGTGGGACAGCTACCGCACGGCCGGTTTGCGGCCGCGGTGAGCCCGGATGGCACGTTGCTGGTTCTCGACGATCCCGTGGATCGAACGATGGTTCACGTCTACGACGCTGAGACGCTCGCGCTACGTCACTCGTTCGATTCGGGTGGCGTCGTGGGTGCTTTGACCTTCACGCCTGATGGCCGTGAGCTCGCCGTGTCGTTCCACGATGACTGGGAAGACCTCGAACCGGCTTTGTTCGACGACCTTCCCGGCGTCCAGCTTTTCGACGTGGCGACGTGGTCTCCGACGGAGTCGTTCGACGGCCATCTTCGCGGATGGAACGTCAGATTCTCGGCATCGGGTCAGTATTTGGCGGTCAATGGATTCAACGGCACGGGGATCCGATCGGCGGACCAGGTCCTCGTGGACGAACTCGGGTTTGTGACATGGGTGCCCGGCGGGGACATTGCGGCTGTCTGGCGACAGGACGAGGAAGTCATCGAGTTCCTTGATGTGGGCGACATGTCGGTCGTGGGGTCGGTTCCGATCCCGGGCATCGTCGTAAACAGCCTCTCGGTGCACCCGGATGGTCAGACGATGCTCATCGCCGACGGTGCATCAGAGCGGGTCATCGAGATGGACATCGGCGGCACCATCCGCGAGACGTGGGACACCCCGAGTGTGCAGATGGTTGGGTACTCGAGTGAAGGGGGTGGTTTCACCGCTCAGGGCAACGACGATCGGGTGCTCTTCGTTTCCGAGGCCGGAGCGTTGGAGTTGAGGGGGCACGCGGGTGGGAGCTGGACCACAGCCCATTCGATCGATGGCACGCAAGTGTTCGCGCTCATGCTGAGTGGCGGAACCAGGGTGTGGGACGTGACTGTCGATGGTCCGCCGGAGCTGGGCTCGGTCCGTGTCAAGCCGGAGCGTTGGACGCCGCGCTTAGCTCCCGACGGGCGAACGCTTGCGCTGGTGACCGAAGTCTTGAGCGTTGAGCAAGATGGCAGGACCTTCGACCTGATCGATGGCGTCGAAGGGGTGGTGCTCGAGAGGGACGTCGCAGTAGCGGGCTCGAGCTACATCGACGCAGCGGGTGGCTTCTCGGTGACGACCCTGCCCGAGCAGCTAGAGAGTTGCGAGCTCGTGTATTGGGAGGGTGGTTCTCCGGCAAGCGTCGCTGTCGGCAGCGTGTGCGCGGAGCCGGGTAAGGAGATCGCAAGGGTCGTCCAGGTGGGCTCGGGAGCGGAGATAGCGGAGTTTGCGTGGGCGGGTGGCATCGCATTCGGACCAGAGGGGACGCCGTCCGCTGGTTTGCTGGCGCATCAGGGAGGCGCTCTAGGAGCGATCGAAATCGTTGAACTCGGATCGGGCTCGAACCTCGGCAGCGTGGGGAAGGCGGGTGTATTCCTCTTTCGTCCTACTTTTAGCACCGATGGGTTGACCCTGACGGCCGGCAGTCAGGAGGGGTTCCTGGCGGTTGTCGACTTGCCCAAGGTCGTCAACGGCTCGACCGCCGACGAGGCTCTCACATTGGTGGAGGAGGGCGACGGTCCCACCAATTACACCACGAGCAGCGCCAACTTCGTTGTTTCGTCCCGGAGCGGCGAGCTGCTTCGGATCCGCGATCGTGCCACGTTGGAGCCGCTCTACGACATTCCCATCGCGACAGGGATCTATGTACCGATGATCATCGATCCGGGTGAGCGCTACCTCTACTACCGGGACGGGCGGGACGCGGCATCTGTGCTTCGCAGGCTGCCACTAGCGTCCGCACCGCTCGCAGAACTCGCCCGTTCACGCTTGAACCGCGACTTCACCCTCGACGAATGTGAGAGGTTCCTCTCCGACACCGATTGTTCGATGTACGCCGAGTCCTGAACCCAATCCGCGGGCTGGGGACCGCGCTGAGCGGTGTCTGTTACCCAGGGTTTCCAACCTCGCGGGTTTTGCAGTTGTTTGACAGGGGGTGGGGATCGTTGGCGGCATGGCAGGCAGCCCGTCACGCCCCGATGCGATCGCATATGTTTCTCCCATGGAGGTCAGGGTGCTCGGGCCGGTCGAGGTCGACCGGGACGGCGCAGCGCTGGTGCCCGGAGGGCTGAAACAACGGACCGTGTTGGCGCTGCTCATCGCCGCGCGGGGCCGGGCGGTGTCGGTGGACGCGCTCATCGACGGTGTCTACGGCGAACGTGCCGCGCCCGGGGCTCGCCGCACGCTCGCCACCTACATCTCGAATCTCCGACATGTGCTCGGCGACGTGATCGGTCGGTCCGGTGACGGATACCAACTCGACCTCGGTGACATCGAGGTCGACGCCTTCCAGTTCGAAGACGAGTACCGGTCGGGCACCACCC
>JAOUGY010000390.1 GCA_029865445.1 Acidimicrobiia bacterium
ATCTCGGGTTCTCAGCCGCCGACATCCAAGCCATGGCGGCCGAGGGAGTGATCTGATGAACCCCGACATAGTGGCGATCGACATCCACACCCACCCGCAGACCGAAGAGTTCCTCGCTGCCATGGGTGCGAGACGACGCCAGATGGGGGAACACTTCGGTTCGGAGCGGAAACCGGTGAGCTTCGAGGAACAAGCCGAGATGTACCGCGAGCGGCGAATGATGGCGGTGTTGTGCAACTCCGACGACGAATCGATCTCGGGAGTACCGGGGGCGCCCAACGACCTGATCGGCGACGCCGCAGAACGCCATCCCGATGTGTTCATCCCATTCGCAGGCATCGACCCGTGGAAGGGACGAGCCGCCATCGAGGAGATACGGCGCTGTCACGAGCTGTTCGGGATCAAGGGGATCGGCGAGCTCAATCCCAGCAGGCAGAAGTTCTTCCCCAACGACCGGCGTCACTACCCGATCTGGGAGGTGTGCGCCGAGTTGGGTCTGGTGGTCATGTTCCACATGGGGTTCGCGGGCGCCGGCGCCGGCAAACCGGGCGGGATGGGATACAAGCTCGATGCCGTTCGGGCGATCCCCTATCTCGACGATGTCGCCGCCGACTTCCCCGAGCTCAACGTCATCCACGCCCATCCGGGGTGGCCGTTTCACCATGAGGCGCTCGCAGCCTGTTGGCACAAGTCCAACTTCTTCATCGATCTGTCGGGGTTCGCCCCCCGGTATTTCCCGGAGGAGGTGGTGCGATACGCCAACTCGCTGATTTCGGACCGGGTCCTCTTTGGCACCGACTGGCCTGTCATTCCCATCGACCGATGGCTGAACGAGTGGGAAGAGCTCCCGATCAAGCCCGACGTGAGGCCGAAGATCATGCTCGAGAACGCTCGGAGGCTGCTCGACCTGTGATCGCCGAGCGGCAGAGAATTCGACGGAGAAACAGGTCGATCTCAGTTGAAAGACATTCTATAGGACGGTAGAGTCCGTCAACCGCAATCGTTTGCGAAACCACCCTCCGGAAGGGACCGATGAGCACCAAACCCGGGTCGAACGGCGACGGCAGGCGTCCCCTCATCGTCGCCGAGAACCTCACCGCAGGCTACGAGTTGGAGCGCGAACGGAAGCTTCTCACCGCGCTCACCAGCATCAACCTCACCGTCCACGAAGGCGAATTCCTGGTCCTCGTAGGCCCGTCGGGGTGCGGCAAGACGACGTTCATCAACGTCATCGCCGGATTGGTCAAGCCCTGGGAAGGCACGATCACCTACGACGGCAAGCCCATCGAAGGGACATCCAAGGACAGGGCCATGGTGTTCCAGGACTACGCCATCATGCCGTGGCGCACCGTTTCCCAGAATGTGGCCCTCCCATTCGAGCTTCGCGACCTCGACATCTCGTCCGCCGACAAGAAGGGGATCGTCCAGCGGACCATCGAGGCAGTGGGGCTTCAAGGGTTCGAGGAGTCCTATCCCCACGAGCTGTCCGGCGGCATGAAGCAGCGGGTGGGCATCGCCCGAGCACTGGTGACCCAACCCAAGGTGTTGCTCGCCGACGAACCGTTCGGCGCCCTCGATGCCATGACCCGAGAGGTGATGCAAGGGCAAATGGAGTCCCTCGTGATGGAGTTCAACCAGACGGTGGTGTTCATCACCCACTCGATCGACGAGGCCATCGCACTGGGGGACCGCATCGCAGTGATCTCGCACCGTCCGGGCACGGTGCGCGAAGTGATCGATGTGGGAATCGAACGCCCGCGGCTCGCCGAAGGTGAGATCACCCAGCACCCGCGGTACGCCGAGCTTCGCGAGCATCTGTGGGGTCTCGTCAAAGACGAAGCCCTGGGTGCTCACGCCGACGACCGATTGCTCGAGTACACGGGCACCGACGTGGAACTCCTTCAGCAGCACGTCAACACTCCGGGAGGTGGTGGGCTGTGACGCAGACTTCACCCCGCAAGGTCGACAGCGGATCTATCGCCAGTCAGCCACGCATCCGCGATGCCGGTTGGACCTGGCAACGGTTCTGGACGAGGTATCGCTTCGCCATCATCACCATCATCAATCTCTCTGTGTTCTTCCTGTTGTGGGAGTGGTTCGCCAGGTCGGGACGGGTGAACCAGCTCATCTTCCCCACGTTCACCGACGTGCTCAAGAACCTGAAGATCGGATGGTTCGGCGGAGGCAATCTCGAAGGTTTCGACAACAAGATGCTGGCCGACTTCGTGATCGCCAAGAACTTCTGGGCCACCTTGAAGATCTACACGTTGAGCATGCTGATCGCCATCGGCCTGGGCATCCCGATCGGTCTCTTGATGGGCGGCAGCAAGTGGGTTGATGCCCTGGCGAGCCCATATGTGTGGACCTTGTCGTCCTTGCCCCGAATCGCCATGTACCCGATCTTCCTGATGTTCTTGGGTATCGGCGAGTCCATCAAGTACGCCATCATCCTGTCGACGGCGATCTTCCCGGTCATCATCAACACATGGGCCGGCGTCAAGACGACCGAGCAGTCGTTGATCAACGCCGCCAAAGTGTTCGGGGCGTCCAAAGCCCAGGTGTACAGAAAGGTCGTACTTCCGTACACGCTGCCGTTCGTGGTGTCGGGCATTCAGCTCAGTCTGAGCCGCGGCCTCATCGGTGTTGTGCTGGCGGAGTTCCTCTCCGGTGCACAGTTCGACGGCGGCATCGGATGGCTCGTGTTCCGGGCCGCTGCCGCCTTCAACGCACCGCTCACCTACGCCGCATTGTTCACGCTGGCGGTGTTTGCGCTCATTCTCGTGCAAGGTACGAGATCCATGGAGGCGAAGATCGCCCCGTGGCGTCAGGTCACCAAGACCTGAGTCGGTCGGGAGGAAGGACCCATATGACGAAGAAACTCAACGATCCATACGGTCTGACCCGGAGGCGTTTCCTCCAGATGTCTGGCCTTGCGGCGGGTGGTCTCCTCCTCGGAGCCTGCTCCGACGACGGCGGCACAGCCACTACGGCGGCACCGGGTACGACGGCGGCACCCGCCCCGGCAACCACGACTGGTGGCTCCGACACGACGGCCGGCGGAACCGACACCACCGTCGCCCAGATGACCGCACCGCAGTCCGAACTCGAAGTTGTCAGGTTCGACTTCAACACCCCGAACCAGAACTTGCAGGCTCCGTACTGGATTGGCATCTCCAAGGGCTTCTTTGCAGAAGTGGGCATCGACCTGCAGCCTTCGAACATCACGGGACTCGACGACTATCTGCCCCCGATGTTCGCCGGTGACATCGATATCGCCCTCATGGATGCGGTTGTGATCTTCCCCGCCGAAGACCAGGCCACCCTGGACGGGAGCCCCAACGGTCTGACGTGGGTGAGCTGCAACCTCGGTGCACAGCCGATCATCATGATCGCCAACGAAGGCATCACCGCCGACGACCTCGCCGGGAAGACCATCGGTTGCGCCCGG
>JAOUGY010000083.1 GCA_029865445.1 Acidimicrobiia bacterium
GGCCACGCTCTTGGTCCGACAGCTCCCACCAACCGGGTACGGACTGCCGATCGAGGTCTACGCGTTCACCGCCACCACGGAATGGGGCGAATACGAGGCGATCCAGGCGGACATCTTCGACCACCTGATTGCCCGGCTCCCCGTGTTCGACCTCCGAATGCACCAGGCCCCGACGGGATACGACTTCGTTCGGCTCCGGGGAGATCAAGCGTGAGCGCGGCATGGGTGGTGGTGGGGGTCACCGTCGTCGGCGGGCTCGCCGCGGCGCTCCAGGCCCAGTTCATGGGTGAGATGAACGCACGGGTCGGCACCCTCGAATCGGTCTTCATCACCTACGGCCTGGGTGCCCTCGTCATCGGAGTGATCATGGCGGCCGCCCGCGGCGGCGACCTGTCGTCGTGGAGGGCGCTTCCGCCCTACGTCTTCCTCGCAGGGGTCTTCGGCCTCGTCATCGTTGGTTCGGTGTCCTTCGGGGTGGGGCGGGTCGGAGTCGTCCAGGCACTCGTCACATTCACGGCGGCCCAGTTCGCGTTCTCGGCCCTCATCGACCACTACGGCTGGTTCGGGGCGGAAGTCCGCGCCTTCGACGTCTCGCGCATGGCGGGCGTCGCCCTGCTCGTCGCCGGATCGTGGCTCGTGGTCCGATGAGAGAGCGCTGGTACTACTGCATCGAGCACGCCCGGGTCGAGCCCCGCAAGGGCTGTCCGGTCAAGGACAGACTGGGCCCATACGACACACGAGAAGAGGCGGCGACTGCTCTCGATCGCGTGGCGAGGCGCAACGTCGACTGGGACGACGAGGATCGGCGTTGGGACGAAAGCTGAGTCAGGAGTCGGCTTCGGCCAGGCTCCGGTAGACCGTATTGCGCCGCTCGGGGGTTCGGCCAATTGCCGTGATCGCTCGTTCGAAATCCTCCGGCGTGATCTCCTGACCGTGGGAGGCCCCGGCGGAACGGGTGATGATCTCGCCCATCAGCGTCCCACCGAGGTCGTTGCATCCGGCGTCGAGGAGACGCGAAGCACCGTCGAGTCCAAGCTTCACCCAGGACGCCTGGATGTTGGGGATGATTCCGTCGAAGGCGATCCTCGACACGGCGTGGATCAGAACGACCTCATCCCACGTCGGTCCGGGTCGAGCCTTGCCGGCCAGGAAGATGGGCGATCCCATGTGCACGAACGCCAGTGGCACCATCTCGGTGAATCCACCGGTTCGGCGCTGGATCGAGCGAACCACGTCGATGTGGGCGGCCCACGACGAAGGGTCGTCGATGTGCCCGAACATGATGGTGGCGGTGGACCCCATCCCAAGCTCGTGGGCTTTGATCATCACGTCGGCCCACTGTGCCGTGCGGATCTTGTCCGGGCACAGATGTTCTCGGATGCGGTCGTCGAGGATCTCGGCGGCGGTCCCCGGCAAAGTTCCCAACCCGGCATCTCGGAGCCGTGTCAGGAAGTCGGTCACCGACACGCCGAGCGTCTCTGCGCCCTGCCACACTTCGAGCGGGGTGAACCCATGGATGTGCATGTCGGGGAGTTCGGCCTTGATCGCCTCGACGACACCGACGTAGAAGTCTCCGGTGAATTCGGGGTGGATGCCACCCTGGAGAGTGACCTCGGTAGCGCCCTTCTCCCATGCCTGTTTCGACCATTCGACGATCTCGGGTATCCCCATGAGATATGGATCACCACGGAGGTTGAGGCTGCGAGGGCCCTTCGAGAACGCACAGAAGCCGCACCGGAAGTAACACATGTTCGTGTAGTTGATGTTGCGGTTCACGACGTAGGTCACCACATCACCGACCGCATCGTGTCGAAGGCGATCGGCAGTCCAGGCGATGGCGTCCACCTGATCGCCTCGGGCTGCGAACAGAGATTCGACCTCGCCGCGGTCGGGGACCTCGCCCTCGAGCGAGCGCTCGAGAATGGGGGCGAGCTCACCGGCGCCGGTGAGCCCGGCGGGCGCAGCTCCTGCGACCCACACCGCATCGGCCCACTCCGCCGACAGCCGCTGCGCAGGCACGGGAGGCGGAAGGTCCTTGCCCGGCGACCATTCGTAGCGGGGCCGGGCCACACCCGACGCGTCGACTTGTGCACACCAGGCAGTGAAGAGGTCCAACGTGAATGCCGCACGCACGGCGTCGATTCCGACTCCAGCGGGTACGGCAGTCCGCTCGATCACCACGTGATCGGAGAGCACGGTCCTCAGCTCGCCGATGCGCTCCACATCCCAATCCCGCAACAGGAGATCCGTGGCGCCCGCTTGCACTGCGGCACGGCTCTGGGCCACGTCGTCGACGAACACCGACACAGCCACGTCGAGATCGGGCAGATCCATGCGCTCCACGGCATCGGCCACACCCGACCGACCGACCCGCAGAAACGCGGCACGGCACCTCACCACGGCATCGAGGACCTGATCGGGGCGGTCCGGGTCGTCCACCACTGTGATGCGCCACCCGGCGATTCCCCGCTTGGCGAGGGCCAGTGCGTCCTCGGGGCCAACCACCCATGCCGCAGGATCGCCTTCGTCATTCCCGACGGTCACAGGAAGCACCCGTGCCGCGAGTGCGGCGGCACGCCCGGCTGCGTCGAGATGTTCGACCTCGAGCGTTGAGGTCCCCTCCCGGCGGCGCGTTGCGGCCTGCAGTTCGTTGATCGTCGCCGAAGGCCGAACTCGGTGGAATGTGATCGTCACGCAATCTCCATCTGTGGGGCAAGAGCGTATCCGTCGTCGTCGACCGCCGCCTCGATCTTGGTGAGAAGCGTGCCGTCGATCCATGATGCGTCGATGAACTCTGGGTAGACCGGTAGGCGCGGCTTCAGCACGAAACCGGCATCCGTAGTTCGGGCCGCGAGTTCGGTGAGGTGGGGCCAGGGAGCTTCCGGGTTCACCCAATCGATGGTGAGCGGGGACACGCCGCCCCAGTCGTTGACCCCCGCGTCGAGGTAGGTCTCGAACCGGTCGGTGAGGTTCGGGGGCACCTGGACGTTCATCTCCGGGCCGAGGAGCCAGCGAGTGACGGCGACCACCCGTGCGAACCAGGCGGGAATCGGCTCCGGGGACCGCCGCATCGGGGTGTCCGCTTTGGCCCTGAAGTTCTGGACGATCACCTCCTGGACGTGGCCGTATCGGGCGTGGGAGTCGGCGATGGCGATGATCGAGTCGACGATCTCGGTGTTGGTCTCGCCCAGACCCACCAGGATGCCAGTGGTGAAAGGGACGCGGTTGGCGCCGGCCACCGCGATCGTGTCCAGACGGAGGGTCGGATCCTTGTCGGGCGCCTTGTGGTGGGGCATCCCCGGCTCGAGGAGCCTGGGCGATACGTTCTCTAGCATCAGGCCCATCGACGGATTCGAAGGACGGAGGGCGGCGATGTCGGCGTCGGTCATCACCCCCGGGTTGGCATGAGGGAAGAGGGCCGTTTCGGCGGCGACCCGTTCGGACATGCGAGCGACGTAGTCGATGGTGGAACTGCAGCCGTGCTCATCGAGGAAGGCACGCGCCTGCGGCCACCGAAGCTCGGGCTTGTCGCCGAGTGTGAACAGTGCCTCCGTGCACCGCCGCTCCTCTCCCGCCAGCGCCACGGCCATGACCTCGTTGGGTTCGAGGTAGGCGCCCCCAGCACCGGGTGGTTTGGCGAAGGTGCAGTAGGTACACACGTCCCGGCACAGCGTCGTGAGCGGAATGAACACCTTCCGGCTGTACGTGACCACTCGCCCCCTGCCCTCGTCTCGAAGCCTCGTCGCCTCGGCGAACAGCGGTGTGGCTTCGACACGACCGTCGAGGTAGGCGACCGCGAGCTCCGGGTCGGGTGCGGGGTGGGACATGGGCGGCAAGCTACCAGGCCACGCTCGATACCAGACGGCCCTCAGCGCCGGTTGGCCATCTTGCGGTAGCGACGCACCGCCAGCGGAGCGAACACCGCGATGATCGCCACCACCCACAGCAGCGAATACGCCACCGGGTTCTGGAGCGGCCAAACCGTTGGTTCGGGCGTGCCCGGGGGTATGTTACCGAACAGCTCTCGGGCGGCCTGGGTCACCGCCGAGATCGGGTTCCACTCGGCGAACACTCGGAGCGGCGTCGGGAGGTTCTCGGCCGGCACGAACGTGTTGGCGACGAAGGTGAGCGGGAAGATCACCACGAACGAGGCGTTGTTGATCACCTCCGGCGTGGGGACCAGAAGCCCCACGTAGCCCATGACCCACGAGAACGCATAGGCGAAGAGGAGGAGAAGCAAGAACCCCGCTACCGCCGAGACAAACCCGGCGTTCGCCCTCCACCCGACCGCCAACCCGGTGAGCGCCATGATGAGCAGCGACAGCACGTTGTAGACCACGTCGCTGGCCGTACGACCGATCAACACCGCCGCCCGTGACATCGGCAACGCTCGGAAGCGATCGATGATGCCCTTCTGCATGTCCTCAGCCAGCCCGGCGCCGGTGAACGTGGCTCCGAACACCACTGTCTGAGCAAAGATCCCGGCGATCAGGAACTCCCGATAAGACCCTCCCGGGATGTCGATCGAGTTGCCGAACACGTAGGCGAAGAGCAGCACGAACATGATCGGGGAGATCAGCACGAACATCAGGACTTCGGGGACCCTCTTGATCTTGATGACGTTGCGTTTGGCGATGACTGCGCCATCGGCGAGGGCCTGAAGTATCGCCGTCATGCCGAAACCTCCGATTCCTCGGCCGCGTGACCGGTGAGCGAGAGAAAGACGTCGTCGAGAGTGGGCCGTCTGAGCCCGACATCGCTGATCTCGATCCCGGCGCTGTCGAGAGCCCGCAGCGCCCTGGTGAGAACAGGAGCCCCGCCGGTGATGGGAACAACCAGAGTCCCGTGTTTCGGATCCATGCGCATGTCTCCCACCGCGAACTCGGCCAAGACACTCCGGGCGTCGTCGATCTGGGAGTGGTCCGGGGTCGTGACCTCGATCCGTTCGCCACCGATCATCTCTTTGAGTTCGTCGGCGGTGCCATGAGCGATGCCCCGTCCGTGGTCGATGACGACGATGTCGTCGGCGAGACGGTCGGCCTCCTCGAGGTATTGCGTGGTGAGGAGCAGCGTCGCCCCCTCCGCCACCAGTTCTCGAATCACACCCCAGAGATCGATGCGACTTCGTGGGTCGAGACCGGTGGTCGGTTCGTCGAGAAAGAGGATCGGTGGGCGTGCCACCAGGGCACCGGCCAGGTCGAGGCGGCGGCGCATGCCACCCGAGTACGTCTTGACACTGCGGTCGGCGGCCTCGGTGAGATCGAACACCGACAACAGCTCTCTCGCACGTTCACGGGCCCGGCGTTTCCCCAACCGGTACAGGCGCCCGATCATGTCGAGGTTCTCGAAACCGGTCAGGTCCTGGTCGACCGCCGCGTACTGACCGGACAAACCGATCCGTTCGCGGACTCGCCCTGGTTCCGCTGCCACGTCGATGCCGTCCACGAACGCCGACCCCTCGTCGGCTTCGATCAGCGTCGTCAATATCGATACCGCCGTCGTCTTGCCAGCCCCGTTCGGTCCGAGCAGTCCGAGAATCGTCCCCTTGGGGACAGCCAAATCGAGCCCCGCCAGCGCCGTGACGTTCTTGTAGCGCTTGACAAGGCCGCTCACCTCGATGATGTGCACGCCTTCTCCGTCTCTGGTCAGGGCCCAATCTACGGAACCTGTGTGACAAATCCCCATCGCATATCGCGCCGACCCAGCTCGCGAAATCCTTCCTTGGAGCCTTCCACCACTCCACAATCGGTTGCGTAGGTTTGGTCTGGTCGTCGGACCAGGAGGTTCCTGTGGACATGGACCGTAACTCCCTCGTCGAGGCCTACCGAAGGATGAGAACCATCCGGGAGTTCGAGGACCGATTGCACAAGGATTTTGCCGGCGGCGAGATCCCCGGCTTCGTCCATCTCTACGCAGGCGAAGAGGCCGTGGCCGTCGGATTGTGCTCCCACCTCGGGGACGGCGACTTCATCACTTCCACACACCGCGGTCACGGTCATTGCATCGCCAAAGGCGTCGACACCGCGGGCATGATGGCGGAGATCTACGGCAAAGCACCGGGCTCGTGCAATGGAAAAGGCGGGTCGATGCACATCGCAGACGTCGACAAGGGCATGTTGGGCGCCAACGGCATCGTCGGCGGGGGGCCTCCACTCGCCTGCGGCGCCGCCCTCTCGGCCAAGAAGCGTGGCACCGACAACGTTGTGATCTGTTTCTTCGGCGATGGCGCCTCCAATCAGGGCACCACTCTCGAGGGAATGAACCTCGCCGGAGTGTGGAAGCTCCCGGTCGTGTTCGTATGCGAGAACAACGGTTACGCCGAGACGACGTCGTACAAGTACAGCGTCTCCGGGACCGACATCGCGGCGAGAGCTCGGGGATTCGGCATGCCCAGTGTCGCCGTGGACGGTCTCGACTTCTTCGCCGTCGCCGAGGCCGCAGGCGAGGCCATCGCCCGGGCCCGCCGCGGTGAAGGCCCGACGTTCATCGAAGCCCAGACGTATCGCTACTACGGCCACTTCGAAGGCGACTCGATCGCCTACCGAGACCGTGAGGAGGAGGAATCGTTCCGGAGCAGAGACTGTCTGAGTCGGTTTCGGCAGACCGTGACCTCGCAAGGGTTGGTGGAGGCCGCCGACCTCGACGCGATCGATGGAGCCGTGGCCGCCGAGATCGAACAAGCGGTCACCGACGCCCTGTCGGCACCGGATCCCTCGCTCGACTCACTCACAACCGACGTCTACGTGGACTTCCCGGCGTCCCAACTGTGGATGTTCCAGGACGAACCGGTGAGGGTGTGAGGAGGCAGCCATGACCACGATCGAACTGAGTCAACGGACGATCACCTACCGCGAAGCGATCAATGAGGCACTCGACCTCGAAATGGCCCGCGACGACCGCGTGATCCTCTTCGGAGAGGACGTGTCAGGTGCACCTCACTCCGAGGAGGAACGCCACTTCGACGCCTGGGGCGGCGTCCTCGGGGTCACCAAAGGCCTGGCCGGCAAACACGGCAGGGAACGTGTGATCGACACCCCCATCACCGAGTCGGCGTTCATCGGCGCAGGAGTGGGTGCAGCCGCCACCGGCATGCGTCCCGTCGTCGAGTTGATGTTCATCGGATTCATGGGGGTCTGTCTCGACCAGATCATCAATCAGGCAGCCAAGATGAGGTACATGTTCGGAGGCAAGGCAAAGATCCCGCTCGTCATCCGAACGATGACCGGGGCCGGTTTCCGGGCGGCCGCACAGCACTCGGACTCCCCGTACTCGACGTTCTGTCACTTCCCCGGCCTCAAGGTGGTCGCACCGTCGAACCCGGCGGACGCCAAGGGCCTGCTGGCGGCGGCGATTCGGGATGACGACCCGGTGATCTTCTGCGAGAACAAGGTGTTGTACGACACACCAGGACCCGTTCCCGAGGGCGAGTACGTGGTACCGCTCGGTGAGGCTTCGGTGCCCCGTGAGGGCGATGACGTGACCATCGTGGCGATATCACGCATGGTCGGAGTCGCCCATCAGGCGGCCGACAGCTTGGCGTCGTCGGGGGTCAACACCGAGATCGTCGACCTGCGAAGCCTGGCGCCACTCGACACCGACACCGTTCTGGCATCGATCCGGAAGACGGGCCGGTTGGTGGTGGTGGACGAGGACAACCCGCGGTGCAGCGTGGCGACCGACATCGCCGCCCTGGCAGCCACGCAAGCGATGGAGTACCTGGCGGCGCCCGTGAAGCTGGTCACCGCACCGCACACGCCGGTGCCGTTCAGTCCCGTGCTCGAAGACGCATACGTGCCCACACCGGAGCGGGTGGTGGAGGCGGTTCGCGCCACGTTGGCGTGATGGCGGTGGTCGGGGTCCGGGGAAGCCCGGACCCCAAGGAGGACTTGTGGCGACGTTAGTCGTGATGCCGAAATGGGGCCTTTCGATGGAGAAGGGCACCATCACCAGATGGCTCAAATTGGAGGGTGACGAGATTCGATCGGGCGAGGAGATCGCCGAGATCGAATCCGACAAGATCTCCAACGTGCTCGAAGCGCCTGCCGATGGCGTGCTCGGAAGGATCGTGGTGCCGGTTGGTGGCCAGGTTCCCATCCGATCGGTGATCGCGGTGATCGTGGCGGTCGGCGAAGAGGTTCCGACCGACATTCCGGGTCCTGAACCGGTCGACACGGATGAGGTGCCGGAAGCGGAGACTGCGAGCCGGAGGCCTGCTGTGAAGGTGAACCCCCGAGCGCGCCGCCTCGCCGACGAGCGTGGCATCGACCTCACCCGAATCGTCGGGTCGGGCCCGGGTGGAATGATCACGGTGGAGGACCTGGAGCCGGGCGCCGCTCCCAGCATCGAACCCAAGCCCGTCCAGAGGGTCCACTTCTACTCCGACGGCCTGGAACTGGCGGGCCTCCTCTACTGCCCGGAAGGATTGGAGACGACGGACACCGCTCCAGGGGTCGTGCTGTGTGTCGGATTCACCTATCTCAAGGAACTGGTGCTCCCGGAGCTCGCCAAGGAACTCGCAGCCGCCGGCTATGTGAGCGTGGTGTTCGACTACCGCGGTTTCGGTGCGAGTGACGGTCCGAAGGGACGATTGATCCCCGACGAGCAGATACGCGACGCCCGCGCTGCCGCCTCATTCCTCGACTCGCTGCCATTCGTGGAAGAACTTGCCATCGTCGGTCTCAGCCTGGGCGGAAGCCACGCCGTCTCGGCCGCTTCGATGGATCCCCGGTTTCGAGCGGCCGTGGCGATGGAGTCGCCCGCGTCAGGCGGTCGATGGCTCAAGAGCCTGCGCCGGCATCACGAATGGATGGCGTTCCTCGCCGACCTCGAGAGAGACCGTTTGACGAGGGTCGAGTCGGGGAGGTCGCGTACGGTCGACCCGACCGAGATCATGGTGCCGGACCCGGCGTCGCTCGACTTCCTCGACGCCGTGTACCGCGAATACCCCCAGATGCGCGTCGCGATCCCACTCGAGTCGGCTGAAGCGATCATCGAGTACGAGCCGGAGCGTCGGGCCGAGACGGGCATGTGCCCGCTCTTGTTGATCCATGGGGCAGATGACACCCTCGTCCCCATTGCGGAGTCCCTGTCCTTGGCGGCGGTGACTGGAGCGCGCCTCGAGATCTTCGAGGGCATGGGGCATTTTGATTGGGTCATGCCCGACGACCCGAGGTTCCGCGACGTGTCGGCGCTGATCATCGAGTTCCTGGGCGAATCGATGATGCGTTGGATTCCGGAGATGATCGACACCTCGATCACCAGCGACGTATGAACCTCGTCGGGGTGATCGCCAATCCGGCGAGCGGCAAGGACATCCGGCGTCTCGTCGCCCACGGCTCGGTGTTCGACAACGACGAGAAGGTGTCGATCGTGAGGCGGGTCCTGGCCGGCATCGATTCCACCCCGGTGGATCGGGTCTTGATCATGCCCGACCGGTTTGGGATAGGCCTGAAGGCAACCGACGGGCTGAACGTGGCCACCGACGTCGACATCCTCGACATGCCGGTCCGGTTCGAAGCCGTCGACAGCGAAGTGGCCACCCGCCACCTGGTCGACTTGGGCGCAGGATGCATCGTGACCCTGGGTGGCGACGGCACCAACCGGCTCGTCGCCAAACATGCCGGGACGACACCGATCTTGCCGATCTCCACCGGTACGAACAACGCATTTCCGGTGATGATGGAGGCCACGACGGCGGGGATCGCCGCCGGGCTCGTGTCGGTCGGCATCACGACCGGCGCCGTCGCCCAGATGCCCATCATCCGGTGTACAGGGCCCGGATTCGAAGACGTCGCCTTGGTCGATGCGGCCGTCTACACGGAACGCTTCATCGGGGCTCGGGCCGTCTGGGATCCCGACCGCCTGCGCGAAGTCGTCCTCACCCGTCTCCGGCCCGGCTCAATCGGGCTGTCATCGATCGGCTCGGCGATCCACGGCGACGATCACCCACGCGGTCACGGCCTCTTCATCGACGTGCATCCGGATGCACCGACGACGGTGCGGGCCCCGATCGCACCGGGGCTCATTCTCGATGTTCACGTGGCAGGGACGAAACCCCTCGCCCCCGGTGATTCGATCGAGGCCACGGTCGCACAGCCGTCGGTCATCGCCTTCGACGGTGAGCGAGAACACGAACTCCCGGAGGAGTCGTCGGTCACGATGCGCTTCGACGCCGACGGCCCGCTGGTCGTGGACGCCGGAGCCGCTATCGCCGAAGCGGCCCGCCACAACTGGTTTCACGCGGACTGACAGGGAGAGTTCATCTCAGCCGAGCGTCCCCGCCGCGCCGATCACGCCACCGTCGACCGGCAGGACGACACCGGTGAGCCACGAGCCCGATTCCGAGCACAGGTAGACGATGGCGCGGGCCACGTCCTCGGGTTCACCCAGCCTGCGGAGCGGATGGATGGACGCCGCCCCGGCCTCGTCCGAGGTCCACAACATCTCGGACAGCTTGGTCTTGACGACCCCGGGTGCGACGGCGTTCACGCGGACGTTCGGCGCCAGTTCGAAGGCGAGCTGATTGGTCATGTGGATGAGGGCTGCCTTCGAGATGTTGTAGGCGCCGAGGACGGGGGCCGGACGGATTCCTCCCACGGACGCGACGTTCACGATTGCACCGCCGTGGTCACGCATCCAATGCCGGTATGCGGCCTGACACCACACGAGCGGTGCACGTTGGTTCACTGCCCACGTCTTGTCCACCGCACCCATGTCCACGTCCATGAGCGGCCCGGGCGCCGGGTTGGTGCCGGCGTTGTTGACGAGGATGTCGCAGGATCCGAATCGCTCGATGGTCTCTCCTACTGCCCGGTCGGCGTCCTCATCGACGTCGGCCCGGGCGGCCACCGCGTGAATACGCGTCATGTCCACGCCGGCCGATTCCAGCTCGGCGAGTGCGTGGTCGAGGTTGTCTGACCGGCGCGAGGTGATGACCACACCGTCGGCACCCGACCCCGCCATCTCCCGGGCGGTCGCCAAGCCGATTCCCCTGCTTGCTCCTGTGACGAGTGCCACCTTGCCGTCCAACCGCGCATCCACCGAATGTGCTCCCGATCGCGTAGTGGAGAGAGTAGGCCGTTCGAGCCCGCCTCCTTCTCAGAGGTGACCCGCCAAGAGCCGAACCGCTTCGACCACCATGAGTCGCGTGTCGTCGATGGCGGCATCGACTCCCATGTCGGGTTTGAAGAGCCATCTGTTTCGAGGGTCGGCCACGCGCGCAGCGACGTGTGGTGACCCGAAATGGAACTTGGCCAGCGTGGCGATCACAAGGTTCACCTCGTCCGACCCGGTCACTGCCAGCACGGTCTCGGCGTTGCGGATCCCGGCAGTTTCGAGGTCGTCCGCTTCCGTCCCGGATCCCATGACCACCGTCACTCCCCGCAGTCGGTTGCGGGCCTCGGTGACGTGTTCCTCACGGGCCTCCACGATCGAGACCGCGTAGCCGTCATCGTGAGCTTTCGAGGCGATCGCAAGCCCTGCCTTACCGGCACCAACGATCAGAACACGTCTCATGTGAATGTCCTCCCCATCATCGCTTCGAGCCGCTCGGCCCCGGCCACCGAAACCACGAATGTGACAATGTCGCCGGCGTGCACGTGGGCGCCCGAATCAGGAATGAACGATCGGCCGGTCCTCGTGACGGCGGCCGCACGGATTTCCCCCGGCATCTCGAGGTCCCCGAGCCGCGCTCCGGCCACCGCTCGGGGAACGACAACCTCCACCAGGTCGAGATTGCCCGAACCGAGGCTGGCGATCGTCCCGACATCGACCAGCAACAAGAGCGCTGCAAGCCGCGACACCGCCCATGCCGCCGGCGAGACGGTGTGCACCCCGAAACGCCGGTAGACATCGGCTTTGACCGGGTCGTACATCCTCGCCACCACCCTGGGAACGCCGAAGCGCTTGGCGGCCAGCCGGCCCACGACGGCATTCACATCGTCGGTTCCGGTCACCGCCGCCAAGCCGTCGCAACGTTCGACGCCCGCCGACTCCCAGGCGCTCTCGTCTAGCGCCATTGCCTCGATGCGCGCACCGTCGAAACCAGCGGGAAGTCGGTCGAACGCCGACGCATTCCTGTCGATCACCGCCACCGAATGGCCCGACACCGCCATCTGTCGCACGAGCCCGGCACCGACCCGGCCACAACCCACCACCACGAATCTCATTTCGATCTCCTCTCGGTGAGGCGCCGGCGCAGGGCATCGGCGATTGGAAGAAGGGGGATCCCCAGGACGAGGAAGAGCCAGCCAACGGCGGGGAACGGCCCGGTGCCGACAAATCGACCGAGCCACGGGATCCATACGATCGCTGCGATCACGACGAGCTCGGACACGATGCCCCACCAGATCAACCGGTTCGCCCCGACCTTCCAACCGCCGCTGCGTTGAGCAAAGAGGTTTCCTATCTGGGTGGCGACGACGGCAGCCAGGGCCATCGCGGCGGCCGCCCGATAGGTGGGACCTTCGCCGGGGAGCGCGCTCAAGTCGGTGATTCCCAACAGCCTGTACGCAACGAAGAACGCGACCATGACGAATGCCGCTTGCGCCGGGCCGAGCCACACGTAGGCCCTGGTGAGGAGGGGTCTATCGATGACGTGCTCGTCCGCTCTGCGGGGCGGCTTCGCCATCACCGTGGTATCCGGTGGCTCGGCTCCGAGTGCGAGCGCAGGTGCGAGGTCGGTCCCAAGGTCGATCGCCAGGATGTGCATCACGTCGAGCGCGAGCGGAATGGAGCCACCCGAGAACACGAAGACGATGAAGGGGATGGCCTCGGGTGTGTTCGAGGTGAGGATGTACGTGGTGAAGCGCTTGATGTTGGCGAAGACCGCCCGGCCTTCCTCGATGGCAGCGACGATTGAGGCGAAGTTGTCGTCGAGCAGGATCATGTCGGCAGCTTCCTTCGCCACGTCGGTACCCGACAGCCCCATGGCGACGCCGATGTCGGCTCGTTTCAGCGCCGGGGCATCGTTCACACCGTCTCCGGTGACTGCCACCACGTGGCCGGCATCCCGGAGAG
>JAOUGY010000084.1 GCA_029865445.1 Acidimicrobiia bacterium
GGGCCGCTGCGTCGACTGCGCCTAACGCCGCTCAGTATCGATCCACCGCCTGGACACCCCGGTCGGGATGCCAGGACTCGATGACCAATCGGTCGCCGTCGGGATGGACCGAAGTGAGGACCGCCTCCGCGATCTCCAGGCGAAACAGATGAAACGGGCCTCCGGGGACGTCGCCGCTCACGATGCGCTCCCGCTCGTCGGGGTCCACGACATCGATCGCCAGCCCGCCGATCTTGGCGTCACCGCCCGTCATCGTGCCGTCGCCGGGGTTGGCGTGGAGCGCACAGCGTCCGTCCCGCAAGAGGTCGGCGACCTTGACCGCGCCCGTCATGGAACCGATCCACAACTCGCCACCCGAGATCCGAGCCTCGGTCCCGCTCACTCTCGGCGCTCCGTTGGATCGGAGCGTGGCAAGGACGTGATGGCGATGAGACTCGAACCGGGCCCGGATTCGAGACGCCATCTCTGGGGCCTGTTCCTCGAATCGAGCCCAGTTCGTCATCCGCCGACTGTAGGCCCGGTTCGGCCCGACCGGCGCCAGATCACGGCGCCCATTCGTTGACGGTCAGCCCCACGATGACCGGGTTCCCGTCTTCGTAGTCGATCGAGACGTACCAAGCCGTCCAGTCGAGTCCCCCGAAGTCGGGATTGTCACCCGGGTCGTAGACACTGACGAAATGGAAGCCCGCCAGCTCGAAGGGAATGGCGAACTCGGCGATGTTGCCGTTGCCACCCAGCTCCACCTCATCGAAGAGAATCGACGTGTCGGTGTCCTTGTAGGTCGAAACAAAGCGATCACCAATCGCCTCTGCGAACGTCCTCGACGGGAGTTCGGGGCTGTCAGGCTCCAGAGCCGCCGACCCCCACTTGTACGTCTTGGTGTCGGAGAGCACGGTGTCCAACTCGTCGACGTCGAAGCGGATCGGCGGCGCGTTGTGAGCGACATACAGTCCCCTCCGCGAAACGACACTGGTGAGGTCGCCCTGACTCGCGGCGATCTCGGCGAATTCATCGAGGACTCCGAGCACCCTCGCATCGCCGGCGAATTCGGTTTCCGACAGCACGGAGGCGAGGAAGCGGGCGTTCACCCACCCGGGGCCGGCCGGGGTCTCGACAACCTGCCACACCGATCCGGACACGGTCCGGGTCTCAGGCGTCGTTTCGACGATGACCCCGGGTAGGAGGCTCCCGATGATCGGATTTGCGACACCGGCATCGGACCGGACGTTCAACACGTCGTTCGACGTCACGAGCACCACCTTGCGCAGGTCTGCGGAACCGACACCCGACAGGTCACCGACGTCGCCCTGGTCCCACCTTTCGATGGGCGGGTCGGTGGGGAGCAGCGATTGGTAGTCGTCCCTGGTGACCGGATCCTCCAGCAGGATCCCCTCACCCGAGAACACCGTCACCGGTTCTCCGTCGAGCCAGAACACGACCCTGTCGACCGTGTCGAACTGGGTGATCGTGTACACCACTTGGGCGAGGCGACTCAGCATTCCGAACGAGCCGCCCCCCTGCTCGAACTCGCGGGAGAGGTCCACCGTGGCCGTGCCATCCGCGATCCTCAAACCCAGCAGCAGGGTGTCGCCAGGGATGGCTGTCGACAGCCCGGCCTCGGCTTCGTCGGCGGATACTCCGGCGAGCAATGCCCGCAGCGTGTTGGCGCCGATGTCGGCCGTCGCCGGGATGACCCGGGCCACCGGCTTGGCATATTCGCCATCCTGGATGAAGAACACCTCGACGACCTGCTGTTCCACCGCAGGCGCGGTTGTGACCGTCGTAGACCCCTCGACCGGGGTCGTCGTCGAAGCAGTCGTGGGGACCGTGGTCGGGGTTGCCGTCGTCACCGGTCCGGCGTCACCGCTCGGCGCCCCACACGCGGCAACCACCATCATGAGCACTGTCGCGAGCACTCGTCGCATCATGTCGTCCTTTCGACACTCTCATCGTGCGCCGCACCTGTCTCACGCCCATCTTCGCCGCGTAACGGTTCAGTCACAGGCACATCGAGAACGAATCGCAGCCCGTCTGCGTTCTCGGCGACGAGCTCGCCGCCCATCCGCCGGGCGTGTCTCCGGGCAATCGCCAGCCCCAGGCCGCTTCCACCCCGCCGGGACGGATCGGCCTTGAAGAACCGATCGAAGATCTGATCCAGCAGCTCCGGATCGACCCCCGGACCGTGGTCGCCGATCACCAGCCGAAGGGAGTCGCCGGCGATCGCCCCCGAGACATCCACCCTGGCTCCCGGTGCATGAGCTGCGGCGTTGTCGAAGATGTTCCCGATGATCCGTTCCAGACTCACGCGATCGATCTCCACCAACCCGGGCAGCGGCCCGATCGAGACAACGCCGGGGAGCCGTTCGGCTGCCAGCGCCTCCACCAATCGGGCGATGTCCACCTGGGAACGGGAGGCCGGTGCAGCGTCGGCGTCCAGCCGGTTGATCTCGAGGAGTTCTTCCACCAGGCGACGGAAACGGCGGACGTCCTCTGCCAGCAGCTCCGCCGCACGCCGCCCCGCATCCGGGAGCTGGTCGCTCATGCCGGTCAGCAGATGAGCCTCGTTCGACAGGGCCGTGAGTGGTGTCCGCAACTCGTGCGAGACGTCGGCGACGAATCGCCGCTCCCGCGCCTCGGCACGCTCGAGAGCTCCCACGTGGTCTTGGAGCGACGAGGCCATGGTGTTGAACGCTTCTGACAAAGAACCGAACTCGTCTGTCGACTCAACCGGAACCCGCGTGGCCAGATCGCCCCCCGCCAGCCGCTGCGCCGCTTCGGAGGCAACGCTGACGGGCCTGAGCACGCGGCGGGCGATCGAGGTGGCGGCCAGCGCCCCGATGCCGATGACAACCGCCGCCCCGAGTGCGAGGAACCGGATGAGCGTCGACCTGCTGTCGACGAGCACCGACGCATCCGACACGAAGTAATAGGAGGTTTCCGAACCCGGTCGGCGTGCGCCCACCACGAGCGAGGGAGTGCCCGCCACCTCGGCGAATTCGAACCCGTACCGACCGGCCTCGATCAGCGTCTCCACGGGCTCGCTCGGCTCCAGTGCCAGGAGATCGGGCCGCGAGGCGTACGGGTCGCCGTCTCCGAAGTCGATCAGAAACCCCGACGAGCCCCGAGACAGGAATCGCTGAGTCAATTCGGTCTCTTCGAACGCCGTCCGATTGGTGTCGGATCCGCTTCCTGCGGCGGGTACCAGCACCGTGATGTTGAACTCGGCCTGGGCGACGCCGTTCTCGACGAGCTGCGCACGAAGGGCCGACGACACGATCCCGAACGCCGCCAGCGAGACGATCACGACCGTTGCCGTCACGAGGCCGATGACGAGGACCGTGACGCGCGTCCGGAATCCGCGCCTCATCGCCGCGCCCGGTAGCCGGCTCCACGTACCGTCTGTATGAGCTGCGGCGAGCCCGGGTCGGCCTCGATCTTTGAGCGAAGACGCTGGATTGCCATATCGACGATCCTCGAGTCACCCAGGTAGTCGTACCCCCACACGTTCTCGAGCAGCAACTCCCGGGAGAGCACTCGGCCTGGTGATCGGGCCAGCTCCGCGAGCAGGCGGAACTCGGTCGGCGTCAGTGCCAGTTCCTGCCCCTGCCGCTCGGCGCTGTGGCCGAGGACGTCGATGGTCACGTCTCCGAGGGTCAGGACCTCGACGGGATCGTCGTCCCGGGCACGGCGGAGGGCCGCCCGAATCCTCGCCACCAGCACCGGGAGGTCGAACGGTTTGGTGACGTAGTCGTCTGCACCCGACTCCAACCCGACCACCACGTCGATCGAATCGGTTCGAGCGGTGAGCATGATCACCGGAATGTTCGAGTCGCGACGGATGATCCGACACACCTCGAAGCCGTCTCGTTTCGGCATCATCACGTCGAGGAGCACGAGATCGGGTCGGGAGGCGCGGAAACGAGCCAGCGCGTCGTCGCCGTCCACCGCACATTCGACCCGGAACCCGACGGCTTCCAGTCCCAGCTGGGTGGTCTCCCGGATCGATGGGTCGTCTTCGGCGAAGAGTATGCGTGCGTCCACGCACCGATTATCACACCGAGAACCTCATCGGGTTCTGCCTCCGTACTGGACCCCAACGAAGGAGGCTCCGTTGTTCTCGCGTTTCGCACTCACCGTGTTGCTGGCCGTCGTCGTGGCTGCCTGTTCCGGATCCGACTCCGCCGAACCGGATGGAGAGTCACCGCAGAACGGTGTATCGGCCGCCATCACCATCGCGGGTTTCAGTTTCGGCGATCCGATCGAGGTCGTGGCCGGGACCACCGTCACCGTGACGAACGACGATTCGGCCGCCCACACCTGGACCTCCTCCGACGACACCTGGCCGTCAGCGGCACTGGGCGGCGGGGAGAGCTTCGACTTCACATTCGAGGAGGCGGGCACCTACGAGTTCTTCTGCTCGATCCACCCGACGATGACCGGCTCGGTGACCGTTACGGGCTGAACACTGCCGGCCCAACCGCACCCGCCAGACCCGCATCGACTCTCATGGTCATGACCAGGGCGCACTGGGCGACGAGTCGAGGTCATCATCCAGCCGGGAGTGCGTGCCGGATTCTGGGGGCCACCTCCCGGCCGAGGTGTTCGATGGCCTGGAGCACCTTCTCGTGTGGGAGTGTGCCGACGCTGATGTGAAGCATGAATCGTTCGATACCGAGCGCCTCTCGCCACAGCAGCATCTTCGACGCCACGTCATGGGGATCACCGAGGACCAGCGACCCGCCTGGACTCCTCATCGCGTCGAATTGGAGCCGGGTCATCGGGCTCCAACCCCGTTCGCGCCCCAGCACGTTCATGGCGGCGGCGTATCCCGGGTAGTAGTCGTCGGCAGCTCGATCGGCCGACTCGGCGATGTAGCCGTGTGCATGAACGGCCAGCGGCACCGCCTCGGGGTCGAAGCCGCTCTCGGTCAACGCCCGCCGGTGCAGATTGGCGAGTGGAGCGAACCGGACGGGGTCGCCGCCGATGATGGCCAGCGCCACCGGAAGCCCCCGGTTGCCCGCCCGCACCATCGAAGCGGGATTGCCTCCCACTCCCACCCACACGGGCAGCGGGTCCTGCACCGGGCGTGGGTACACACCCTGGGACTGGATCGACGGCCGGAATCGGCCGCTCCACCGCACGATCTCGTCGCTTCGCAAGGCGAGTAGGAGATCGAGCTTCTCGGCGAAGAGCTCGTCGTAGTCGGAGAGGTCATGCCCGAACAGCGGGTACGACTCGATGAACGAACCACGACCCACCAACAGCTCCACCCGTCCACCCGAAAGAAGATCGACGGTGGCGAACTGCTGGAACACCCGCACCGGGTCGTCGGTCGAGAGAATCGTCACCGCCGGAGTCAACCGAATCCGCTCGGTGCGGGCGGCGATTGCGGCGAGCACCACCGCCGGGGCCGACACCGCAAAGTCGGGCCGATGATGCTCCCCCACCCCGTACACGTCAAGGCCGACGCGTTCGGCGCATTCGGCCTCCTCCACCACTCGCCGCAACCGTTCTTCGGGCGAGACGGTCTCACCGGTGACCGGATCGGGATACATCTCGGCGAACGTGGTGATACCCAGCTCCATCGGGACATCTTCGACAGGCCGTCCCGAAACGGCAAGAAACATCCACCGTAGGTACGACCCGGGATCGTCCTCGCGGACGATGGGCCCGCGGCCGAAGGGTCAGTAGCCTGGGTGTGATGCGGCGATTCAGCTTGTCGACGACCGCCAAGGACACGATCTACGCAGTCGTTGTGCTCATCCTCGGCTTCACGTCGAGGGTGGAGATCAACGATGCGATCGGCAGCATCTTCTCACGCGAACCGGACGCCCTGAACACGGCCCTCATCGTGGCCCAGGCCGCCCCGGTAGCCATCCGGCGTCGCTGGCCAAGAGCAGCGATGCTGGCCGGGCTGGCCGCCTTCATGGTCGACCGCGCGTTCGACTATCCGAACACTCTCGTCACAGCCGGACTCGTTCTCCTCATCCACGCGGTCGGCACAGAGCTTCCTCCCCGCCAGTCGCTCCGATTCGGTGGTGTCATCGTGGGTGTACTCGTCGCGTTCACCGGCCTCGGAGCACTCACACTCGAATCCGTCGGACCCGAGGATCTCGGGTTCACGGCGCTCACGACGGCCATACCGTTGGCCCTCGGTCGCGAGGTGTACCAGCGGAGGAAGAGGATCGAGGAACTCGAGGAACGGGCGGAACGAGCCGAACGGGAGCGAGAGGAACAGGCCGCCAGAGCTGTCGCAGACGAGCGGGCCCGCATCGCCCGGGAACTTCACGACGTGGTCGCCCACAAGATGACGGTGATGACACTCCAGGCAGAAGGCGCCCGCCGGGTCGCCGGGACCATCGACCCGAGGGTGACCGGAGCGCTCGATGCAATCCGCGAGGCCGGCCACGAAGCGCTGTCGGAGATGCGACGGATGGTGGGCGTCCTTCGGACCGACCCCGAACATCCATCCCTCACACCGCAGCCGGGCTTGGCAGATCTCGCCTCTCTCGCCGCCGACATGACCGAAGCCGGCGTCCAGGTGACAATCGACGTGGACGATACGCCTCAACTCCCAGATGGGGTCGACGTGAACGTCTACCGCATCATCCAGGAGTCCCTCACCAATTCACTCCGCCACGGTGGCCCCGGGGTCACCGCCACCGTCAGGGTGAAAGCCGCCGACGACTGCATCAGCGTGGAGGTCTGCGACGACGGTCGCGGCGTGAACCTCGAATCCAACGGCGGAGGACATGGACTGGTGGGCATGCGAGAGCGGGTCACACTCCTCGGCGGAAAACTCGACGCCGGCCCCCGGCCCGGCGGAGGTTTCCGCGTGGTAGCCACGATCCCGGTGGAATCATGATTTCGGTACTGCTCGTCGACGATCAGGCCATGGTTCGGTCCGGGCTGCGGATGATCCTCGAATCGGAACCGGATCTGGTGGTGTGCGGTGAGGCCGAGAACGGCTCCGAGGGGGTGCGAACGGCCCGCCGCGAACGCCCCGACGTGGTGTTGATGGACGTGCGCATGCCCGAAATGGACGGAATCGCCGCCACTCGGGCCCTCACCGAAGCCGTCGAAGACGCCAAGGTCATCGTGCTCACCACGTTCGACCTCGACGACTACGTCTATGGCGCCCTCAAGGCGGGCGCCAGCGGGTTTCTCCTCAAAGATGCGCCGGCCGACGATCTCATTCAGGCGATCCGTGTCGTGGCGCAGGGTCATGCCCTCATAGCTCCGTCGGTGACCCGGCGCCTCATCACCGAGTTCGCGGCCCGAAAGGGAGTCGAGCCGGCACAAGGACTCGCTGACCTCACCGACCGCGAGACGGAGGTGCTGGCGCTCATCGCCCGGGGCATGACCAACGCCGAGATCGCCGAGGAGCTGTTCATCTCGGAGACCACCATCAAGACCCACGTCTCCCACATCCTCACCAAACTCGGTCTCCGCGATCGGGTCCAGGCAGTGGTCGCCGCCTACGAATCCGGGCTCATCACCCCGGGCGGCTGAGACCCAGGTCCTCCTGAAGGAGGACCTACCTGCGTCGGCGTTCCTCTCACAGAACGAGCCACGAACCGTTCCTGGGGGCGGCGACGCTCGAGGGTGCGTCACGGACACTGCGATCCAGGCCGGGTCATTCCGGCGACCCAACGATCAAGGAGTTCTCGTGACCCTCGCACCTCCCCGCACAGACGTAGCCGCATCGATCCTCGACGGAGTGAAGGTATACGGTGCCGGAGACGCCACCGTACGAGCCCTCGACGGCGTGACCTTCGAGTTCCCCCGTGGACAGTTCACCGCCATCATGGGCCCGTCCGGGTCGGGCAAATCGACCATGCTGCACACACTGGCCGGCCTCGACACCCTGACGTCCGGCCGGGTCGAGATCGGAGGGGTCGACCTCGGAAGCCTCAACGACCGCGAGCTCACCATGTTGCGGCGAGACAACGTCGGGTTCGTCTTTCAGGCCTTCAACCTGGTCCCCACCCTCACCGCTCGCGAGAACATCGTGCTCCCTCTCTCCATCGCCGGCACCAAACCCGATGAGCAGTGGCTCCAGCAAGTGGTCAAGACGGTCGGGTTGGCCGACCGCCTGTCACACAGGCCCTCCGAGCTCTCGGGCGGGCAGCAGCAACGGGTCGCAGCCGCCCGGGCGCTCGTCTCGCAGCCCGAGATCATCTTCGCCGACGAGCCGAGCGGCAATCTCGACTCGCGAAGCGGAGCTGAACTCCTCGGGTTCATGCGACGGGCTGTGAAGGGACTGGGCCAGACGATCGTGATGGTCACCCACGACCCCGTGGCCGCCGGTTACGCCGACGGCGTGGTGTTCCTGGCCGACGGCCGCATCGTCGATGGCTTGGACGATCCGACGCCCGAGTCCGTGCTCGAGCGCATGAAGACGCTGGGAGGTTGAGAAGATGCTCCGCACCGCATTGAAGGGCGTGATCGCCCACAAGGTCCGTTTGGGACTGACGTCGCTGGCGATCGTGCTCGGCGTGGCGTTCGTAGCCGGGACCTTCGTGTTCACCGACACGATCAACGCACGGTTCACGACACTGTTCGACGACGTCTACGCCGGAATCGACGCTTCCATCAGGCCTGAGCAACCGGAGTTCGGGTCGGCACCCGGCACAATCCAGGGGTCCCTCCCCGAGGCTCTCCTCGAGGCCGTTGCCTCCACCGAAGGGGTCCAGGCCGCCGCCGGTTCCGTAGGCGGATTCGCGCAAATCATCGATGCCGCCGGAGAACCGGTGGGCGGGCAGGGTCCGCCAACCATCGGCGGGTCGTGGATCGACGAGCCCGCCCTGTCCGCGCTCCGCATCACCGACGGAAACGGCCGTGCGCCGTCCGGCGCCGGCGAAGTCGTCATCGACGTCGGCACCGCGGAGGCAGAAGGATTCGAACTGGGCGATGACGTACGGATCCAAACCGCACTCGGTACCGAAACCTTCGAGGTCGTCGGACTCGCCAACTTCGGAACCGAGAGCAATCTGGCCGGCGCCACCATGTCGATCTTCACCATCGACGAAGCACAGCGACTGTTCGGATTGGAGGACAGCTTCACATCGATCGACGTAGTCGCCGCCGATGGCGTCTCGGCAGAGGAGTTGGTCGAGCGCCTGACCGCGGTGGCGCCCCAGGACACCGAGGTCGTGACCGGTGACCAGCAAACCCAGGAACAGCTCGACGGATTCACCGAAGGGCTGGGATTCCTGACGACGGCGCTGCTGGCGTTCGCCGGCGTGGCTGTGCTCGTTGGCGCCTACGTCATCCAGAACACCTTCCGCATCGTCGTGGCGCAGCGGACCCGGGAGCTCGCCTTGTTGCGGGCCGTGGGGGCCACCGCCCGTCAGGTGACGACGCTGGTGGCCCTCGAAGCGGCGATCGTCGGGTTCGTGTCATCTGCCATCGGAGTCGTGTCGGGAATCGGCGTTGCAGCGGGAATCAAAGCGGCCATGAATGCGGGAGGGTTCGGCGTCCCCGACGGTCCCCTCACCGTGGAGCCGCGAACGATCATCGCCGGCATGACCGTGGGGATGGTGGTGACGATGGCTTCCGCTCTCCTCCCCGCCCGTAAGGCATCCAGAGTGCCGCCGGTGGCGGCCATGACCGAGACGCAGGCGCCGACGTCACCTCGATCCCTCCGGAAGAGGACGATCTCCGGTGTGGCGGTGACCGCACTCGGTGCTGCTCTCCTCGTCACGGGTCTGACCCTCGAGAACGGGGCGACGGCGGCTGTGGTGGGAGCCGGGTCCTTCACGGTGTTCGTCGGGATATCGATCCTGGCACCGGTCTTCGCCATCCCCATCGGACGGCTGCTCGGCCGGCCGCTCCCAGGTATCACCGGAGAGCTGGCGCGCGAGAACACCGTCCGCCAACCTCGAAGGACCGCCTCGACGGCTGCCGCACTGATGATCGGCATCGCGTTGGTCAGCTTCGTCTCGATCTTCGCAGCCTCGATCCGGGCCTCGGTCACGGACACGCTTGAACAGTCGTTCCCCGCGGACCTCGCATTCAGCTCCACCAACTTCCTGGAAGGTGTCAGCCCCACCGTGGAATCAGAGCTGGAAGGGCTCGAGGAGATCGCGACCGTGTCGGCCGTTCGCACCGACTTCATCCGAATCGACGGTCAAGAGCTGAACGTGGGCATCGTGGCCGCCGACGTCGAGCGCATGTACGACCTGCGCCCGACCACAGAGATCGCCGAAATCGGCGAGGGGATGCTCATTCAGCGCGACGTCCTGGCGGAGCGAGGTTGGACGGTCGGCGACGTCATCGACGTCGAATACCCGGCGGTCGGTTTGATGCCGACGACGATCGTCGGCACGTTCGAGGATCAGACGTTCGGCAACTACATCGTGGGAACAGAGGCGCATGGAGACGACTTCTTCGGTGACGCCGCCACGATCGTTTTTGCCCGACTCGCCGATGGCGTCTCGCTCGACGAAGGCATCGAGGCCACGCAACCGGTACTGGCGGCCTTCCCCAACATCGACATGAACACGAAGGCCGATCAGATCGCCGAGGCGGAGGCGCAGGTCAATCAGATGGTGGCGCTGTTCTCCGGCCTGCTCGGGCTTGCGGTGATCATCGCCGTGCTGGGTATCGCCAACACCCTGGCACTGTCGATCGTCGAACGGACCCGAGAGATCGGCCTGCTGAGGGCAGTGGGTATGAGCCGGCGTCAGGTGCGCCGGATGATCCGAGCAGAGGCGGTGATCGTCGCCATCTTCGGAGCGATTCTCGGAGTCGGCGTGGGAATCGGGCTGGGATGGGCCACCGTGTCGTCGCTTGCCGACGACGGCCTGAGTTCATTCGCCCTCCCCGCCGGCCAACTCGGGCTGTGGTTGGCATTGGCAGCGCTGGCCGGTGTCATCGCCGCCGCCGGGCCCGCCCGCAAGGCAGCGAAGATGAACGTGCTGTCGGCGATCTCCTACGAGTGACGGATGGATGGGGGGCCCCGTTCGGGGTCCCCATCCATTTCGACTGCAACCGCCAGGACGTACGAGCGGGCCACCATCTGGTGGTCGAGCCACCAGCCGTCGGGCCGGGAGCCGTCGGGCGTGGATATGGCCCGCGGATCGAGGGTGACGCGAATGTCCTGCGGTTCGACGCTGAACCCGGTACCGCACCCCTTGGCCAGCGCCTCCTTCAAAGTCCAGAACCGCAGGAGCGTCCGACGCCGATCCGATGAGGCTTCGAAGTCGTCGAGTTCGTCAGGGGCCAGAACGCGGCGGGCGACCCTCGCGACGTCCACCGTGTTGTCGATCGCCTCGATGTCCACTCCGATCCGGGCGTTCCGTGCCGTCGCAACGACGCCCACCGACCCCGACCTGGAATAGCTGAACTCGATGCCGGCGCCAGGGACGAACGGCTTTCCCCACGGTCCCGTCGAGATCGGGACGGTGGCCGGATCGATTCCGAGGAGGGCGCCGAGGATCCTCCTCAGCTCAGACCGCCCTGTCTCGAATCTCGCCCGTAGCGAGTCGTCGTGGATCCGGGCGGCCCGGTGACGTTCCTCGTCCGAAAGCAGGGCCGCGGTGCGGGGATTCCTGCCGGCGAGATCGACGAACTCGATGGTGACCAAGCTGTCGAGAACCGTCATCGGCGGGCCAGAGCGTCTTCGATGATCCGGGCCAATTCTCGAACGCGGGGCCGGGCGAGGAGACCTGTCTGGTGACCGGGCGCCTCGAACGTTTCGACCTGCCCCGTGAGGACGGACCCCCATCCGAGGGTCGCATCCTGGGACCGGGAGTGAGGCGCGGCCGCCGCCCGAACCACCACGACCGGACCACCGTACGACTGCGGCACGTAGGCCTCGTAGGCCTCTGAGAGCGCATCTGCGACCATCTCCTCCCGGAAGCGCGCCGACGGCGACGCGCCGCCCCCGCCCGCCTTCTCGACGGTCAAGAGGCCGCGACCGATCACTTCCGAGAGCCGGCGGCGCACGTATCGAAGACGCCGGCCGGGCCTGCGTTCGACCAGATTCGCCCACTCACGCCGCAGGCGGTCGCGCACAGGGGAGCGGTCGTAGGTCGCTTCCAGTCCCGGTCGGGCGAGGTCGACCATCACAACCGCCGCCACGTCCTCGCCGCGCTCGGTGAGGATCCGCCCCATCTCGAGGGCGATGGCGGCACCCAGGCAGAACCCACCGAGGAGGTAGGGACCGGTGGGCGAGACCGTCAACACCTCTTCCACGTAGTCCGACGCCATCGATTCGATGGAGCGACGCTGGGGAGCGGTTGCATTCAGGTCGGCGGCCTGCAAGCCGTAGAAGGGGCGGGTCATGTGTAGCGCCAGATCTCGAAACCCGACGACGTTGCCGCCATGGGCGTGTACGAAGAAGAAGGGCACTCCCTCCCGATCGGGTTCAATTGGCACGAGGGAGCGCCACGAGAACTCCTTCGCCTCGATGACTGCGGCCAACTGGGCGATGGTCGGGGCGGCGAAGAGTTCTGCCAGTGGGATCCTCGATCCGACGATCTCTCGCTCGATCCGATCCATCACCTCGGCGGCGAGCAACGAGTGCCCTCCGACATCGAAGAAGTCATCGCGCAACCCGACCGGTCTCTCGAGGGCGTCCTCCCAGATCGCCCTCAGTTTCGCCATCAAGGCGGACGGTGTGTCGTGGCCGCCCGCCTCCGACTGGACGGCCCGGGAACAAAGAACCACCACGGCGGACCTGTCGATCTTGGCGTTGGGGAGCCTCGGCAGTTGCTCGGCGCCTACCACGACCGAGGGCACGGCTGCCGCCGGGAGCGAAGACTTCAGCCGCTCTCGCAGTTGCCCGATGTCGACGCCGCTGGAGACGACGACTGCCACGATTCCATGGTCCGAGACCGCAGCGGCCGCCTCCGCCACGCCTGGTTGGCGCACCAGCGCTGCCTCGATCTCGCCGAGTTCGATTCGTGTCCCCCTCACCTTGACCTGGTCGTCGAGACGTCCCTCGAAAGCGATGCTACCGTCCTCGTGCCACCGACCGACATCCCCGG
>JAOUGY010000391.1 GCA_029865445.1 Acidimicrobiia bacterium
GGCCGAGCGGAAACTCGCCGAGCGGCTGTCGATGCTGGAGGACGACGCCGCCCGCCGCATCGCCAGGCGGCTCATGGAGGCCGAGACCGGGGCTCTTCTCGGGTTCTTGTCTCGCCGCGTCCTCGGCCAGTACGAACTGGTCGTCCCCGGCGAGCAGGGTGATTCGATCGCCTTCGTGGGAGCCAACATCCTCCAGATGGAACGCGCCAGGCAGTTCCGTCCCTCCGAGTTCCGGATGTGGATCGCCCTCCACGAGGCCGCCCACCGGTCTCAGTTCGTGGGTGTCGGCTGGCTCCGTGAGTACTTTCTCGGCTTGGTGCGAGGCATGGTCGAGTCGGCGGCCTCCGACGAACCTCGGCTCGCGGAGATCGTTGCCCGGGTACGCGAGTCGAGAAGCGAAGGCCGCCCCATGATCGACGAACGAGGCATGTTGGGTCTGCTCGCCACCGGAGATCGGCGCGATTCTCTCGATCGAGTTCAGGCGCTCATGTCGCTGCTCGAGGGTCACGGCCACGTCGTCATGGATCGGTTGGGAGCGGCACTGCTCCCCGGACAACGCCGCATGTCGGCGCTCCTGAAGGCGCGGAGGTCGAACTCGAAAACCGCGTGGTTCTTTCGCCTCACCGGCCTGGAGATGAAGATCAAGCAATACGAGATGGGGGAGCGGTTCGTGCTCGAGGTCGAGCGCCTCGGCGGCTGGGAGCGTCTCGACCACGCCTGGGAAGGCCCGGATGCCTTGCCCACGCTCGCCGAGATCGAGGACCCTCGCACGTGGTTGAAACGCGTCGGCTGAGACGTCTGATCGACCCACCGGCGGAAGCCCTCCACCGTATGCCTGGAGGTCCGCTGGTCGTGGCGCTGTCGGGTGGGGCGGACTCGGCGGCAGCGGCCCTCGTGGCGGCCCGGTCAGGGAGATCGGTTCGCGCCGTCCACGTCCGGCACGGGTTCCCCTCCAGCGAGTTGCTGGCGGCTGCTGCCGAGGATGTCGCCCGCACATTGGACCTGGAGATTCGCGTCGTCGACGTCTCGGTCCCGGCCGGCCCTTCGCTCGAAGCGCAGGCGAGACAGGTGCGGCTTGCGGCGCTGGAGGCCGAACGTCGGATCGATGAGTGGGTCGTCACGGGTCACACGTACGATGACCAGGTGGAGACTGTGTTGATGCGCATCGTCCGTGGGACCGGGCTGGACGGTTTGTCCGGCATCCACCCCGTACGCCCCCCGTACCTGCGTCCGCTCCTCGGGACGAGCCGGGCAGCCACGAGAGAGGCCGCGACCCTGGCCGGTCTGGGCTGGCGGGACGATCCCATGAATGACGATGCGCGTCATCTCCGAAATCGTGTTCGAACACTGGCCCTCCCCGCGCTGGTCGCGGCGTTTGGCCCGGGAGTGTCCAATTCTCTGGGGCGGCTCGCGGATACGGCGAGGGATGAGGCGAGCTACCTCGACGAGCTGGCGGTGGCGGTCCCTCGGTATACGAGGCCGGGCGGCGCCAGGTTCGTGATCGGAACGCTCCTCGCCGTTCCGCTGCCGCTTGCTCGACGGGCGATCCGGCAGGCGATGACAGATCTCGCACCCCCCTACTCACCTGACGGCAGAGTCCTCGAAGCTGTCTGGTCGGTGGTGGTGGGCCGGCGCTCAACGGTCGACTGGAACGGTCTCACGGTGTCCCGTCGCCCTCCATTCTTGGAGATCACGGCCCCGGACGATCGCACCCCGTCCCGGGGTGTGACATTCGACCGTCCCGGCTGCTACCGGTTCTCGGGCTTCACCATCGACGTCCACGAGGGCGAGGGTCCGATGTCGCTCTCGCCATGGATTGCCGTCCTGGCGCCCGGTCTGCACACGGTTCGTGCCGTGGAAGCCGGTGATGTGGTGGCCGTGCCCGGTGGGCACAAGCCGGTACGGGAGGAAATCGCCGAACATGGCATCGTGGCCTGCGAGCGGTGGCCGGTGGTCGTTCGGGACGGGAAGGTGGTTTGGATTCCCGGTGTAAAACGGATCGGCTGGCCGGTGGACGCCGACCGCGGCTACCTTTGCGCGGTCGCGACAGAGGAAGAGCTGTGGGAGAGATACGCACCCTGATCTCGGCCGAGGAGATAGACGCCAAGTTGGCAGAGGTCGGCTCGGCGATCACTCGGGACTATCAGGGCAAAGACCTTTTGGTGGTGGGGGTGCTCAAAGGAGCATTCATGGTGATGGCCGATCTCGCCCGTCACATCGACCTCCCGGTCGAATTCGATTTCATGGCGGTGAGTTCCTACGGCGCCTCGACCCAGACGTCGGGCGTGGTCCGGATCTTGAAGGATCTGGATCAGGAGATCGCAGACCGTCATGTGCTCATCGTCGAGGACATCATCGATTCGGGACTCACCCTCAACTACCTCATGAAGTCGCTGCGAGTGCGCAAACCGGCATCGATCGAGATCGCCGCCCTCCTCGTGAAGCGAGGCATCCAGCGGGTCCCCATCGAGGTTAAGTACCCTTGTTTCGACATCGGTCCCGAGTTCGTGATCGGCTATGGCCTCGACTACGCCGGTCGCTATCGGAATCTGCCGTATGTGGGAGTCATGGAAGGCTCGCCGGATTGAAGACCGCGGTGCGGTCGACGTATCCGGTTCCGGGAGCGGTTCCAGGTTCCGTTATCGGGCTCGGACCCTTACCATGTCGGATGAAGGCGAGTGCGGCTGGTCTCGCGAGGACCGGCTTGGGCGAGACCGTCCTTTGCCGATGTAGAGAATGGCGTGGGTGGGCGCATGTCCGCACCGACCTCGCGACGACGACAACCAGAGGACGATCTTGAACCGCACCTTCCGAACGCTCCTGATCTACGGATTGGTATTCGTGGTGCTGGCCGTCGTCGCCCAGCAATGGTTCGATCAGTTGTCGGCACCCGCCGAGATCAGCCTCTCCGAGTACTACGAGCGACTCGACGAGGGGTCCATCGACTCGGTCGTGATCCTCGAGCGCTCCGATCGGATCCAGGGGCGTGAACTCGAGTCCACTGCCCCCGAGGGCAGCTTCGACTTCTTTCTCCAGTACCCGCCCGAGTACGAGGACGATGTCACCCAACGCTCCATCGACGCCGGGATCCAGGTGGAGAACGACGTCGAACCGCCAAGTTTCTTCGAAATCCTGATCGGGTTTCTTCCCTGGCTGTTCCTGATCGGATTCATGGTCTTCATCTTCATGCAGATGCAGGGCTCGGGAAACCGGGTGATGCAGTTCGGCAAGGCGAAGGCGAAAACCATCACCAAAGACCAGCCCAAGGTCACCTTCAAGGATGTCGCCGGGATAGACGAGGCGATCGAGGAACTGGAGGAGATCAAGGATTTCCTGGCCCATCCGGACAAGTACCGCGCCCTCGGCGCCAAGATCCCCAAGGGCGTTCTGTTGTACGGCCCTCCCGGGACCGGCAAGACGTTGCTGGCCCGG
>JAOUGY010000392.1 GCA_029865445.1 Acidimicrobiia bacterium
AGAAGAGGTCATCCTCGAGATCCCCGATGATGCGCCGTTTGCCATCGCCTGTGGGCTGACCGTCGCTCCCCCACTCCTCCGCAGAAAGATGTCGGCGATCCTCCGGGGCGAGTGACCCGGCGCCGCCGCTCCTGACTCCTCAGGTCAGGAACAGGGCCGGTTCGGCGAGGTTCTCGAGGACGAGCGCCATGAAGCGGCGGCCTTCACCACCGTCGATCACCCGGTGGTCGTAGCTCAGAGACAGCGGCATCATCGGGGCGATCTCGATGGCGCCGTTGCGGGCCACGGGCGTGTCGACGGCACGGCCGACCGAGAGGATCCCGACGGTGCCGTAGGGGACGATCGGCGTCCCCAACCCGCCACCCACCGCCCCGATGTTGGAGATCGTGAACGTCTGACCCGTGAGTTCGGTGGGGGCGAGCTTGCGTTCCTTGGCCCCTTCGGCCAACCGGCGGATCTCTGCCGACAGCTCCAGAACCGATCTCGACCCCGCATCACGGAGCACCGCCACCAGCAATCCGTCCGGGGTGTCCACGGCCACCCCGAGATCCACCGAATCGTGGATGACGAGGTCGTCGCCATCGAGCGCGGCGTTGAAAGACGGGAACTCGGCAAGCGCCGGGACAACCGCCGCCGCGATCATGGCGTCGATCGACACCGAACCGTGACGGCGGCTCAACGCCGTCCGCACCTCGAGCAGGCGGCCGGCGTCGACGTGGTCGAACGTGGTCACGTGGGGGATCTCCGCCCACGACTTCGACATGTTGGCGGCGATCGTGCGACGAAGTTTCGACATCGGCTTCCGGCCCGCGTCGGGCACCGACTTCGCGGGGGTGGGTACCGGCTCTTGTGCTGCCACTTCGGGAGTGCCGGCGGCGGCCATCACGTCGTCACGGGTGATGCGCCTACCCGGTCCGGACCCGGCGACCGCCTCCAGGTCGACGCCAAGGTCCCTCGCCAGTTTGCGGACCACAGGCAGCGCCAGCGGCCTTCCCCCGGACGTGCTGGATGGCTGCGTGGTCGGGACCGTCAGATCCACCGCCTCCGACGAGATGGTGCCGACGATGGGAGCGGCCTCCCCACCGGCCGGGGACGGCCACTGCTCGCCGGGTTCACCCACGACGAGGAGTATGTTGCCGACGGCGACGATCTCCCCTTCGGCCCCGCCATGGGCCAGGACCACACCACCGAACGGCGACGGGATCTCCACCACGGCCTTGTCGGTCTCGACTTCAACCACGGTCTGATCGATGGCGACCTCGCCGCCGACGGGGATGTGCCAGCGCACGATCTCGGCCTCCGTCAGGCCCTCCCCGATGTCCGGCAGCCTGAATTCCTTCGCCATTCCTCAATGCTCCAATCTCGCCGTCACGCGCTCAGCACGGTGTTCGCCGCCGCCAGAATCCGCTCGACGCTCGGCAGGTAGACATGTTCGGACCTCTTCAGCGGGAAGATCGTGTCCCAGCCGGTGACCCGCTCCACGGGCGCCTGCAAGTGATAGAGGCACCGCTGCTGGATCTGGGCCACGATCTCGGCGCCGAACCCCACCGTGCGCGGCGCCTCGTGAACCACGATCGCCCGTCCGGTCTTCTGAACCGAGGCGACCAGGGATTCGACATCGAGCGGCACCAGCGATCTCACGTCGAGAACCTCGGTGTCGACGCCCTGCTCGACGAGGGCGGCCGCAGCCTCTCGCGCCTCTTTCATCATCGCCCCCCAGGCGATGATGGTGAGATCGGACCCTTCCCGTTCGACCGAAGCCGCGCCGATCGGGGTGGTGAACGACGTGTCGGGTACGTCCTCTTTCACAGACCTGTAGAGCCGGATCGGTTCGAGAAACACAACCGGGTCGGGGTCTTCGATGGCCGACCGCAGCAGTCCAGCGGCGTCACCCGGACGCGACGGGACCACCACCTTCAGCCCGGGCGTGTGGCAATAGATCGCCTCCGCCGACTCCGAATGGTGTTCGGCCGCGCCGATGCCGCCTCCATAGGGGATGCGGATCACCAGCGGAGCAGTGAACCTGTGCCGTGACCGGTGCCGGATCCGGGCGACGTGGTTGATGATCTGATCGAACGCCGGATAGCTGAAACCCATGAACTGCATCTCCAACACCGGACGCAGCCCACCCACCGCCATGCCGAACCCGACACCGGCGATGCCCGACTCGGCCACCGGTGTGTCGATCACCCGGTCGGGCCCGAACTTGTCGGCCAGACCGTCGGTGATACGGAACACCCCTCCGGTCCTGCCAACGTCCTCACCCATGACGACCACGTCGTCCATCTCGGCGAGGGCGTGTTCGAGACTTCGATTGAGGGCTTGAGCCAACGTGACGACGCTCATTCGGCCTCCTCCGCCATCCGCCGCTGCTCGGCCAGAATCGGTGGCAGGTCGGCGAACATGGCGTCGAACACGCCTGCGACCCCGGGCGGATCGAGCGCTTCCGCAGCCGCCACGGCCTCCTCGACCTCCGCGGAGGCCTGGGCTTCGATCTCGGCCTGCCACTCCTCGGACCATCGGTCGCGTTCGGACAGGTAGATGCGGACCCGCTCCAGGGGGTCCTTGCGTCGCCATTCGGCTGACTCGTCCTCGGTGCGATACCGCGACGGATCGTCGGCGGTGGTGTGGGGGCCGAGCCTGTAGGTCATCGCCTCGATGAGGGTCGGACCCTCCCCCAGTCGGGCCCGGAGCACCGCGTCACGAGTGGCGCTGAAAACCGCGAACAAGTCGTTGCCGTCCACCTGGATGCCCGGCATGCCGTAGGCGATGGCCTTCTGGGCGATCGTCTCCGACGCCGTCTGGGACTCGCGTGGCATCGAAATGGCCCAGCCGTTGTTCTGACAGAAGAACACGCACCCGACGTCGAAGACCCCGGCGAAGTTCATCGCTTCGTGGAAATCGCCCTCCGAAGTGGCACCGTCTCCGAAGTAGGTGATGGCCACCCGGTCGCTGCCCTGGAGCCGTTCCGCCCAGGCCAGCCCAACGGCGTGGACCATGTGTCCGCCCACCGTTATCGAAGGAGGCATCACGTTGATCGGTTCCGGCGGCGAACCTCCCCGTTCGTCGCCGGTACGCCCGGCGAAGAGCAGATCGAGGGGATAACCCTGCATCCACATCGCCGCCGCGTCTCGATAGGTGCCGACCAGCCAGTCGTCGGGGTTGAGGGCGGCCGCACTACCGACCTGGGCGGCCTCCTGGCCCTCGAACGGGGCGTAGGTGGCGAGCCGGCCCTGTTTCTGGAGGGCGGTCGACTTGCGGTCGTAGGCGCGGGCGAACACGAGCGCCCGGTACAGCCGGGTGGTCATGTCGAGGTCCAGCGGGGCTTCGGCGACGAGATCGCCGGACGGAGTCAGAATCTGGAGCATACGTCGTGGATCCAGGCTAACGGGTCGCCGGCACCCTCGGCT
>JAOUGY010000394.1 GCA_029865445.1 Acidimicrobiia bacterium
ATGACCTGATCGTCAGACTTCATTCTTCAATTCCTTTCCGGTCACGCGGCTGTCGGCGATCTCGCGTGTGGCGTCCCGAAAAGCGGACACGAGTCGGCGCCGCGCTCGGAACGAGCGTTGTTTCGCGGCGTTGTGTTTGATTCCGAGGATTTCCGCGACGTCGTTGAGCGGAAGCTCTTCCCACAAGGTGAGCCTGAGGATCTCCTGATCGCCCACCGAGAGCCGCTGGCTTGCTTGGAGTACGCGTCGGTAATCCTCATGGAGGAGGACGATCTCAGCGGCGTCCATATGTGGCGGTTGACTCAGAGACTGGACGCGCTCGGTGAGTCGTTCGGCGCGGCCGGATCGCCTCCACTGGTGGTACAGCACTCGGTAGGCGACTGCGTACAGCCACCGAAGGACATCGCTGTCCGCCGGAGCCGAGTCGATCTTGCGCCACGCAACGGCGAACACATCGGCGACAGCGTCCTCCACGAGAGAGGGCGCGAGCCGACGTACGCAATAGTCACGGATCGCCGATTGATGTGCGATATAGAGCTGTTCGAATCGTTCCTCGGCCGTGAGGTTCATGTTTGCCTCGCTACGGGTATGTCACGTCTACTCCCGGCATGAGGTGTTGGTTACCGGTCGGGCTAGTGAGGCGGTGTGAGCCCACGGGCTGAGCGGGGGACGGCCCGACTGCATGTTCAGGCCCCAAAGCAGAGGTATGCCGCCCCGGGCAGGGTTTGGGCACCTTCGCGGATGGCCAGAGCCGGGTCGGCTCCGGCGGCGATTCGGCGATGAAGGTCGACCATGGCGTCGACGGTGGCGGGCGTGTCGGGAATCGGCCACGGTGATGCGATGATCGTTCTCACGCCGGCCGCCATGAGGACCGACGCCATCCCCAACATCTCCGACCCCGAACCTCCCACGGACCCCGACTCGCACGACGAAAGCACCATCACCGGGGCGAGGCGCTCCAGTTGCTGCAGCTCGTGCAGATACAACTCGCCGTCGGCGAACCGGAGACTGTTGAAGAGCGGTTGGTCGTTGCGGAGCCGCCCGTGACAGGCGAGATGGAGGGTGTGTGCGGTGGAGGCGGCGTCGAGGACAGCCGCCGTATTCCCCTGCTGGACACCCGTCGTTTCCCCGTACAGGCCGGCGACGGCGTCGACCTCGGACCTGGCGTGGTCGAGGTCCGGGCCTGAGATCGCCACCGTCCCCTGTCCGGTGGGTGGCTGTTGGGCGGCCCGCACCCACGTGGCGGCGGAGGCGGCGACTGTCACCGGAATCGGGCACAGCGACGGCCACGGGACGGCGGCGAGTTCGGGTGGGGCGACCATCACCAAACGGCTGGCGGTGGCAGGGACGAGCCGGCCGACCATCGCCCGCAACACCTCCAACCGCCTCCGGAGGCGAGCGTCGCCGTGCCCTGGCGACGAGAGGGCGTGACGCATCGCCGAGGACACCAACCGCGACTCAGCGGTCCATGGTGCAGCGGGTCCGCAGTCCACGAGTCGCACCCTTCGACCGTGCACCACAACCGCCCACATCTGTGACTCCACCACGGCGAGCTCGATGAGGCACGTTTCACCCAAGGCTTCGATCACCTGATCGGGAAGCCCTGCAGCTGAGTCTCTCACCGCTCCGGCGGCGGTCGTTCGTGTGAGGTCGGCCACCCGGGATTCGACCCGCAGTAGTTCCCATCTGGTCTGGGCGGTGGCCTCGGGTCGCATCGCCTCGGCGGTGAGAGCCCTCAGCTTGGGGAGGAGCAACGCGACCTCGTCGTCCCTGGGTTCGGTGACCGGCCGGTAGGCGAGGGCGGTGGCCCGGGTTCGTTCCATCCACGCCCACACCCTGCGGGGAGAGCGGGATTCGATGGCGAGGGCGAGGCCTTCGCCCGCGAGTTGGGAGGCGTGGCGGGCAAGCCCGGCCCTCACGTCGGTGGCGGCCACGGCCCGCTGGCTCCGGTCGAGGATTCGCATGCCGCCCGCCGCGACCCGGGCGGCCGCCGAGTGGTCGCCCGTTGCGCGGTGGAGTTCGGTGGCGGCGAGCCGGAGGTCGATTTCGAGGGCGAGGGGAGCGTGGCCGGCGAGCCTTCTGGCTTCTGCGAGGAGCGTGGTTGCGAGTTCCAGCTCGCCATTCCTCACCAAGCGCCGGGCTCCTGCCGCCCGGGCTTTGACCGCGGCGGGTGTCATACCTGCGGAGTCGAGGGCGGGAAGGAGTGTCGACATGAGCATGGCGGCGTGGGCTGCGTCGGAGGCCTGGAGTTCGACGAGGCGGGCGGTCGCGGTCCACGCCATTCGCCCCTGGGCTTCGAAATCGGCCGCCGCCCGTCGAGCCTCGTCTCCGGCTCGGTCGCGGTGGTCGAGGAGGAGGGATGCCTCTGCGGCGAGCAGCCACGCTTCGGGGATCTCCCCGGTCATGCCGATCTCTTCGAGGCGGCGGGCGAGGCGTTCGGCTTCAGTGTGGGCCTCTTCGAATAGCCCGGCAGCCAGAAGGGTGTGACAACGCCCCGGTTCGAATGACGGTCCGGCGATCTCCTCCAGGGCCGGGAGCGACCGGTTGAACCATCCGAGCGCCTCCACCAGTTCGCCGGCGGCGGCGAGGGCCATCCCGACGTTGTGACCCACCGCCGCCACCTCCAGCGGGTTGCCGAGACGGGTGAAGATCTCGACCCCCCGTTCGCCATGATCGGCGGCCAGCCGGGGTTCGCCACCCCAGTTCATGGCAAGACACAGGTTCTTGTGGGTGAGGCCAAGGGCGTGCAGGTCTTCGTTTCGTTCGAGGTGGGGGATGGCAACGTCAAACTCGGCGATCGCCCGCGCCAGATCGCCCGCCATGAGGAGGAGGGTCGCTCTCTGAAAGTGGACCCGCCCGATCGTTCCGGGGCCCGGGTCCAGGCTGTCGAGTACCGCGAATGCGTCGGCGTGGCGGCCCACCGAGCCGAGGGACATGGCCAGGGAGATCGAGTTGGTTTCCAGGTGGTCTCGAAGCCCAGACTGGCGGGCAATGTCTACTGCCGTCTGCAGAGCAGCCGCAGAGTCTTCGCCCCGGCCGATCACCCGGCTGGCCATCCCGATTGCTCGCCATGCCAGAACCTGGTCGACCACCGGGAGCGCGGTTGTGAGGAGTCGGTGTCCCTCCTCGATGGCGACCCGTGGTTCGACGCTCGCCAGTTCGACCAGTTCTGCCGCTGACCGTGTCATCCAGTCAACCAATACCAGACGATGGTCGGCGCCGATCGGCGATCGACCTCATTTCTCGTATTTCGGGCCGGCGCCGGCCGTCTAAGGGTCGAGCACAGCCGAATGAAGGAGGTCAGTGATGCTCGCCGCACCCATTCAGTACCGACCAGACTTGAGCCAGATCGTCCCCAATCGGGCAATGGTGCCGCGGGAGGCGGCGGTCGCCTTCGGT
>JAOUGY010000393.1 GCA_029865445.1 Acidimicrobiia bacterium
CATCGGAAAGCCGAGGTGGCTGCATGCGATCTCTCCCGCGTCGCCTGACAAGTGACTCTACCGGCGGTTCAATCCGGTTTCCACGACTCCTCGAGCTCGGCGACGATCCTTCGGGCTGCTGCAACCCGGTTGGATGCGGTGGTTATCGGCCGTCCCACCACCAACCAGTCCGCTCCGGCCGCCTGGGCTTCCGCCGGCGTCGCCACTCGTCGCTGATCACCCACGGGCGAACCCGGCGGCCGTACTCCAGGGGTCACCCGGACCAGCCGCGGTGCTGCCTGCGCCACCACATCGAGTTCATGCACCGAACACACGACACCTTCGACCCCGGCCTGTCCGGCGAGAGCGGCCAGGCGACCCACCTGCTCGGCCGGCCGTCGGTCGACTCCCACGCTCGTCAGGATCTCGGCATCGAGACTCGTGAGCACGGTGACGGCCAGGATCCCGGGTTTCCCCCCGTTCCCGTCGGCAAACCCGGCGACCGCCGCCTCCATCATGGCCCGGCCACCTGGGGCGTGAACGGTGAGCCACCGTGCACCCAGCCGGCCGACTCGACGGGCCGCCGCCTCCACGGTGTTGGGGATGTCATGGAGCTTGGCGTCACAGAAGACGGGGGCGCCGATCGCTGCGATCTCCTCCACGATCGCCGGACCGGGACCCATCAACAGCTCGAGCCCGACCTTGAACCCGTCGACCCACGGAGCGAGCTCGGTGGCCAGCGACAGCGCGCGTGTTCGCTGGGCGACGTCCAGGGCAACGAGCACCCCGGCCCTTTTCACCATGGCTCTACCGTCCCCACGAGATCTTTGAGCCGGGCGACGCCCATCCTTCGGAGCCGGTTCGAAAGGGTTCGGATGATCCGAGTACCGACGCGAGGGTCGGCAAAGTGTGCGGTACCGACCCCGACGGCCGACGCTCCCGCCACCACGAACTCGAGGACGTCTTCCGCGCTGGAAACGCCACCGCAACCGACGATCGGGAGGTCGGGCATCGCTCTCGCGACTTCCAGGACACACCGGAGGGCGATCGGTTTCAGGGGCGGTCCGGAATACCCGCCGATCATCCCGGTCAGCTTGGGACGGCGCGTCGTCACGTCGACCCCCGCACCCCACACGGTGTTGGTGAGCACCACCCAGTCGGCGCCGGCACCCGCACACGCGCCCGCCACGGCGACGACGTCCTCGGAGTTCGGCGACAGTTTCGCGCCGAGAGGTACCGGCACAGAGCCGCGGATGGCCGCAACGACCTCGGCAGCTCGCTTCGGATCGAGGGCGAACAGATGACCGTCGAGATTCGGGCACGACAGGTTGATCTCGATGGCATCGATGCCGGCGGCTGCCATTCCCGATGCGACCCGGACGAACTCGTCGACCGTGTTGCCGACCGCGGACCCCCACACCGGAACCCCCAAGCCCCGGAACCGCGGGACGTAGGAATCGACCCAGGCGTCGATGCCGGGATTCTGGATGCCGATACCGTTGAGCATCCCCACCCCGGCGGGCGCCACCCTTGGAGCGGGACGCCCCTGCCACGGGTCTCCCGACACCGATTTGGCGACTGCAGCGCCGTAGACCGACCAATCGGTCACGTCCGCAAACTCGAAGACCGAGCCAACCGTGCCCGCCGCCGCCACGATCGGCGACCGTAGCGGCACCGAACCCAGCGTCATCGAGAGATCGGGCTTCACGAATGCCAGTCTTGGAGGCTGCGGGGCGCCCACGTCGTCTCGTCACCGGACCGGAGCGATCGCGCAACCGACAAGGCGCCTTGAATCGTGGTGACGCAGGGGACACCTTGAAGGCGGGAGGCGTGACGGATCACGCGACCGTCGCTGCGGGCGCGTCCGCCCCTCGGCGTGTTCACGACGAGCTGCACACGACCGTCCTCGATTGCCGACCGGGTGTCGTTGTCTCCCTCCCCGACCTTGACCACCGTCTCGACCGGGAGGGCGTGGTGTTCCAGATACCTGGCGGTACCGGGCGTGGCGAGCAGATGGAATCCCAGCAGATGGAACGCCTGCGCCACGGCCAGGCCCAGAGGCTTGTCGCGATCGGCCAGAGTGATCAACACGGCCCCCTCGGTGGGTAGGCGGTGACCGGCAGCGAGCAGGGCCTTGGCGTAGGCCACGCCCGCATCGGGGCCGATCCCCATCACTTCGCCGGTAGCTCGCATCTCCGGTCCCAGCACCGAGTCTTCCTCCGGGAACCGATCCCACGGGAGCACCGCCTCTTTCACTGCGGTGAAGTCGGTGGTGGGCGGCGGGGGAAGCAGACCGTCAGCTCGAAGCTCGGCCAGGGTGGCGCCCATCATGACCCGGGCCGCCGCCTTGGCGAGCGGAATCCCACTCGCCTTCGAGATGAACGGCACCGTACGCGAACCCCTCGGATTGGCCTCGATGATGAAGACATCGTCTCCCCGCACCGCGTACTGGATGTTGATGAGCCCCAACACCCCGAGTTCGGACGCCAAATCCTCGGTGTTGGACAGAATCGTCTTCATGGCGGTGTCCGACAGCGTGGGTGGGGGCACCACGCACGCCGAGTCTCCAGAGTGGACTCCCGCCTCCTCGACGTGTTCCATCACACCCCCGACCAGGAGCTCCGATCCGTCGTAGAGGGCATCGACGTCCACCTCGGTGGCGGCTTCCAGGAAGCGGTCGATGAGAAGCGGCACCTCGGTGATGTCGCGTTCGGTGAGATCACCGTAGAGATCATCGAGGTAGTCGGTGAGCTCGTCGTAGGAGTAGAGCACCCGCATCTTGCGGCCGCCCAGCACGTAGGAAGGACGGATGACGACGGGGAGACCGACCTTGTCGACGACCTCTTCGGCCTCCAGCCGTCCCATGGCGATCCCGTGTGGGGGTTGTTTGATACCGAGTCGCCGGCAGACGTCTGAGAACTGTTCCCGGTCCTCTGCCATTGCGATGGAGGCCGGGCTGGTGCCGGCGATCCGCACTCCCGCCCCCTCCAGAGCCCGAGCGAGGTTGAGCGGAGTCTGCCCTCCGAGTTGGACGATCACGGCTTCCGGCTGTTCGGAGTCGACCACGGCGAGGACGTCCTCGACGGTGAGGGGTTCGAAATACAGGCGATCGGATGTGTCGTAGTCGGTGGAGACGGTCTCAGGGTTGCAGTTGACCATGACCGTCTCGTAGCCGGCTTCCCGCAGTGCGAAGCTGGCGTGGACGCAGCAGTAGTCGAACTCGATCCCTTGTCCGATCCGGTTGGGCCCCGATCCGAGCACGACCACGCGGGGACGATCGGCCGGTGGAACCTCGTCTTCGTCCTCGAACGTCCCGTACATGTACGGGGTCGTCGCCTCGAACTCGGCGGCACAGGTGTCCACCGTCTTGAACGTCTTTGTGACGCCGGCGCCGATCCGCCTGGCTCGCACCTCGGCCTC
>JAOUGY010000395.1 GCA_029865445.1 Acidimicrobiia bacterium
GTCACGTTGAGCCTGGATGAGGGGAACCGGCCCGAGACCACGCTCGAGGCCCTTGCCTCGCTCGGCGCCGTCCGTGGGGAAGGCAAGAACGTGACCGCCGGCAACGCGAGTCAGCTGTCCGATGGGGCGGCGGCCCTCGTGGTCATGGAGGCCGGCGAGGCGGAGCGGCGCGGGTTGGAACCGCTCGGCTACTACCGCGGCATGGCGGTGGCAGGGGTCGACCCCGACGAGATGGGGATCGGGCCCGTGTTCGCCGTGCCGAAACTTCTCGAGCGTGCCGGCCTCGGCGTCGACGACATCGGCGTGTGGGAGCTGAATGAGGCGTTCGCCGTGCAGACCTTGTACTGCCGGGACGCGCTGGGCATCGACAACGAGGTCTTCAACATCAACGGCGGTGCGATCTCCATCGGTCACCCCTACGGCATGAGCGGGGCACGCATGGTCGGCCACGCCCTTCTCGAGGCCCACCGCCGGAACGCCCGGTACGCAGTGGTCACGATGTGCGTCGGTGGTGGCATGGGCGCAGCCGGGTTGTTCGAAGTCGCCTGACCCATTGCCGGGCCTCCATCCCCCGGTACCCTGATCGGCGGGCAATCATTTGGGAGGAACCGTGGCGAAGCCGCGGGACGTCGATGAACGCGGGGCTGCGACCCTCGAAATGGCACTGGTGGCAGGACTGCTGCTGATGCTCGTGCTCGGTTCGTTCGAGTGGGGGATGGCGCTTCGTGACTGGATGACGGTGTCGTCGGCGACCCGGGAAGGAGCGCGGGCCGCATCGTCGGCAGGGTCGCTGCCCGAAGCCGACTGCCGCGCTCTCGAAGCCGTCGCTTCCGCCCTTCAGGAGATCCCGAGCGAGGACATCGCCGAAGTGTGGATCTATCTCACCGACCCTTCAGGGACGGTGCGGGCGCTCCAGCAGTTCCGACCGAAACAGGATACCGACGACCCGGTGGCGCTCGAGTGTGGGGCCGCGTGGTTCAAGGTGCTGAACGGCTGGCCGCCCGCGATCCGCAACGACGCTGAGCGCAATAGGGATTGGCTGGGGGTCCGGGTCGTGTTCGACCACACGTGGGAGACCAACTTCCTCTGGTTCACCGGCACGGTCCGCTGGTCCGAAGACACCGTGATGCGCATCGAACCCCGTCCCTAGGGCCGTGCGCCATGCGCGGAAGGCGATGCGCCAGAAGTTGTCCCCCGGAGCGGAGCGACGGGGGAAGGGACCCACAAGCGAAGCGCCGTGGGTAGGGGGACCCTCAACGCGGGAGTCGGGTTTCCTGGGTGCCACCTGTCGCGGGAGGGCGCCGTTGCGAGTCTCCCAGTGCCGGTTGTCCCCCGGAGCGGAGCGAGGGGGCAACTTCTGGCTCAAAGCGCATCGCGCACTGCGCACCGCGCCGAGCGAAGCGAGGCCTCAGATCTTGAGGAGGCGTTCGGCGTTGCCGCCAACGATCAGGTTGCGCTCGGGTTCGGTGAGCTTGGCCTGGGCGAGGAAGCCGAGCGGATCGGTCGGGCCCATGTCGAAGGGGTAGTCGGTTCCCAGCAGGACGTGTTCGGGTCCGAACTCTCCCACCAGGTACTCCACCTCCTCGGGTCTGAACACGGTCGTGTCGAAGTAGAGCTTGTGCAGGTAGTGGCTCGGGAGTTCGGGGATGTGACGCTGGGTTTCGGGGCGGATTCTGTATCCGTGATCGGTGCGTCCGAAATAGAACGGGAGGTAGCCGCCCCCGTGCACCACCAGCATCTTCAACTCGGGGAAGCGGTGGAATACACCGCCCAGGATCATCCTGGCCACCGCCACGGTGGAGGCCAGCGGCATGCACACCAGGTTGATCAGGTAGTAGTCGTCCATCCGCCGCGGCTCTGTCCACCCGTGGGGATGGAGGATCGCCAGCATGTCGAGCTCGCAGGCCTTCGCCCACACCGGGTCGAATCGGCGGTCGTCGAGGTCGCCGCCATTGACGTCGGCGTTGATCTCGAACCCGTTCATCCCCAGCTCCCGGTGCGCCCGTTCCAGTTCCGCGGCCGCCGCCTCCGGGTGGTCCATCGGGAGGTTGGCCACTCCCACGAACCGGTCGGATCGCTCCGCTGCCATCTCGGCGATGCGATCGTTACACATGGCCGCCACGCGAGGGCCCGTCTCAGCGTCCATCCAGTAGTAATACTGCGGAGGGGCGATGGCGAGGACCTGCATGTCGACGCCCTGGGCGTCCATGTCGATCATCCGAGTGTCGACCGAGACGAACTTGTCGGTCTGAGTCGCTCGCAGCTCGCGGTTGTACCGGGTGCTCTCCTCGGGTTGAACCAGCATGCGAGGGTCGTACTCGGGTTTGAAGAGCGGTTTGGCGATCTCGGCCGCCGCCGGCACCTCCACGTGGCTGTGGATGTCGATGACTCTCACGCCGGGCTTGTGGGCCGTAGACGGATTCCACACTGGTCCGAGTTCCTGCCACCAGGGGTTGGGTCGTTGATCGGTCATGTGCGGAGCGGTCCGACGAGATCGGCCACCGTGCGATTCTCCAGATCGGCTGCAGCCTCGACGACCGCGGCCCTCACGTCGGGTGAGTGGTTGGGGCTCAGCTCGGTGAGCTTGTCCGCCACCTCGTCGAACGACATTGGGATCTCCTTCTCGCCACGCATGTGTTTCGCGTAGCGCTCGATCGTTCCACCGTCGGTTTCGACGATCACCCGTCCAGGCCAGAACTCGGGATGAATGGCATCGAGGTCGTCGGCCTGAACGACGTCGGTGACGGACATGATCCGGCGGAACTCGTCGGTGAATCCGTCGGCGAGAACTCTGGTGAAGATGTCCATTCCTGCCCGTTTCTGGGTGAGTGCGAGGGCGGCCGCGAACGGCGCGCTGAACTGGGCGTCGACCGCCGACGTCGGGTTGCGCTTGGCCTCGATCGGAGAGCCGACCAACTGGAGCCCATAGGTCGGGATGTCGACCTGGATGTGTTTGACCTGTTCGGGTTCGAGGCCTTCCCGGGCGAGGCCGATCAGGTGCTCGAGGGTCTGGTGGGTGTACCGGCACAGCGAGTACGGCTTGATGGCCATGTTCATCGTCTCGTACTCGGTCCCCAGACCATCCAGTGCTCGCTCCGGTGTGGGCCGGAGCGCGTATCCCTGGAAGAAACCTTGTCTGCCTTCGAACACCTCGCCGGCACCGACGAAGCCGGCCTGAGCGAGGGCCACTGCGATGAACGACGAATGGGTGGCGAGGCCCGGGTGCATCCGCTTGTTCCAGGCGCCGTTGACGACGTACTGCATGGAACCGGCGGCCTGACTCCCGTTCAGGCCCATGGCGTTCCAGATGACGTCCGGCCCGGTTCCGCGCAGCCGTCCGATGATGGCCGAGCCGGCGAACGTGGCGCAGGTACCCGTCGGGTGC
>JAOUGY010000396.1 GCA_029865445.1 Acidimicrobiia bacterium
CATTGAAGACCGGGCTCGCCATGAAGCCCGTAGGGCGGCCGCCAATCGCATCGTACGGTACGACGTCGGACATCATTACGAGTCCCGGTTCAGGGTTGTCGCGGACCGAGCGGACGAGGATCGCCAGAACGCTCGCATCGTACGGGCCGGCCTCGAGGCTGGTGGCGAAGTCGGGAGCTTTGGCGACCGAGTAGACGATCTCGCCTGTGGACGGGGTCACGAGGTACAGATCTGCGACACCCAATCGATCCGTGACCTCCAGGAGGCCCGGATGCACAGCGCGGTGCACCTCGGACCACGCGCTGCCATCACGGGCGTCGTCGACCAGCCTGCGCTCCAGGGGGTCTCCCACCTCGGTTGCCACGTAGTTGGCCTGGAGGTAGATGGCCGCCTGCCCCGAAGGCAACAGGCTCGTCCACGAGGCACCGGGGCCAGTCACCGCCTCGAGCTGCGGAGCAAAGCGGGTCTGATAGAACTCTGCCACCTTCGCCTCCTCGACCACCAGACCGTCGGTGTCGTCGAGCAGTTGATAGGCATCCCGGAACCGAAGCGCGGCGTCGGCGATCGCCGGGGCTTCGGCCAATGCGGCTGTGCTCGCTCTCATCGAGGCCACGTAGCGTTCGATCCGATCGGCCTTGAGGGCGAGCTGAGCGCTGAGCTGATTGCGGATCACGCCGTCTGCAAGAGATTCCCCGTAGGCGAGACTGACGACCGACGTGACGAGCAGGGATCCGATGGTCACTGCGAGAACCGCGAGCGACAACCTACTCGCCATGGATATGTTGCCCATGCGGAGGGTTGGCGTGTCCTCGGGCGTTCGGTTGACGCTCTGAGTCACGATGGCGATTCACGGTGCGGTCTCGACCACGTCACCGTGCCGCGCAATCCGTTCTGCCCGTCGCCGAGGTCACGCCACGGCCATGGCGGACCGTGTTCAGGCTGCACGCACAGGAGAGAACTGCCTCCGCCACGGTCGGTCGCCGAGACGGCGCGCTCAAGACGTCGGACGTGAACACGATCAGCAGCGGTCACTCGGCCCTATGGGCGAGCCCCAGCATGAGCATGGCGCCACCGAAGACGATCATCCATATCCCCAGGACTCGTGCGAGAGCGACCACGGTGATGCCGGGCCAGCTGAGGGCGATCACTCCGGCAGCGACGGATACCACGGCTCCCACGATCCGCCAAGCGCGACCGGGCACCGAGCGACCGAAGACGGATGCCACCAGATCGACGATCCCCCCGACCAGCCAGAACGCTCCGATCACAACCACGAGAACCACCGAACTCCTGAGAGGACGCGCAAACGTGACGACCCCAGCCAAGAGGCCCAAGATGCCAAGCAGCGACAGGAGGATCGTCTCTCCGACTCCGCCCTCGCCAGTGATGGCGCCGGTCAAGGTCAGCAACCCCACGACCACGAACTGGATGCCGACCGTGATCACGACCACGCCGATGGTGACTCCTGGCCAAACCAACACCAGAATCCCCAGCACGAGGGTGAGGAGACCCGCGAAGATCCCGGCGCTTCTGATCATACGGGCGGTCGAGGCATCGACCGCTACCATGTCACTCGTCATAACCTTCCCTTTCTCGTAGCTTCGGTCAGCCGCCGGCTCGGATTTGCTCGCCAAGCCGATCGAGGGCTCGCTCCACACGATCCCTGGCGGCACCAAGCAACGTTTGCACGGAGCCGGTCGATGACGCGGCTGCTTCGTCGACTGCCCGATCGAGTGCGCTGACGGCGTCGGCCGTCTCCCGGAGCGTCGACCGTTCCAGCGCGGTCGGGGCATCAGCTTCGAGCGATGCCAAATCGGTGAACACCGCTTCGACCCTCCGATGCATCTCGGCTACTTCGGAGGTCGTGGAACCAGACCTCCGACGGTCGACCTCCTGGGAATCGAGGCGGTCCAGCACCATGCGAGCGTCCGCGTATGACCGGCGCAATCTGGTCAGGCGAGGATCTTCAGATCGGGGCGGCGTCTGAGCTTGCGGAGCCGTCGAGACTGCGATCGAGCTGCCCTGCCCTGATCCCCGGCCGGCCAAGAAGACGAGCCCGAGCGCACCGATGGCGAGCACCAGCAACACCACTCCAGACGTGTCGAGACCTGAGTCTTCTGTCTCTGTGTCTCCGGGCTGCGGAGCCGTTTCGGGAGGCGTCGTCTCGGCGGGTGGTTCCTCGGGGCTCTCCTGAGCGGACACCTGTCCTGACGCGGCGGCCGCCAGTGGTGCCAGCGACATGACGACCGCGAAGATCATCAACGACAGGCCAACGCGAGAGTGGTTTCGGATCATGGGTGGTCTCCAATCGATGCGGGGCGACATTACCACCCCGCCGCCCAGGACCCGGCCCGAGCGACACCGACATGGTGGCGGGGAGGCCGTGCCGACCGGTCCGCATTCTCGATCGGTCGGCACGTATCATCGGCCGGTCTGGATAGAAGCAGCCGTCCCTCATCTGGAGGACTCGATATGGGAAATGTCGGTCTCGTGACGATTGCCGGCGTCTTGGTGGCGTACGCGTTCCTGTCGAAACGGCTGTCCAAGACGGCCTTCACGGGTCCCTTGATCTTCATGGCCTTCGGTTTGGTTGCCGGCCCGACGGCGCTCGGCTGGCTCGATCCAGACGCGGAGACCGAGGTGGTGTCGCTGGTTCTTGAAGCCACCCTGATCTTGGTCCTGTTCGCGGATGCCTTTTCCATCGATCTAGGTGGCTTCCGTGATGCTGTTCGGCTTCCGGGGCGCTTGTTGGGCGTGGGGTTTCCTCTCATGGTGCTGATCGGATGGGGCGCTGCAGCTTGGATGTTTCCCGAGCTGCGAGGAGCCCCCGCTCTGCTCGTGGCAATCCTGCTGGCCCCCACTGATGCCGCGTTGGGACAGGCGGTCATCTCGAATCCAAGGGTGCCCGCTCGTGTGCGCAACGCGCTCAACATCGAGTCTGGACTCAATGACGGGCTCGCCCTCCCGATCTTCTTCGTGGTCCTCGAGGCGGCGAGCGCTGCTGAGATCGGCCTCGGCGGCGGAGCGGTGCTGAGAGCTGTGGTCGTACAGGTACTCGTGGCTTCGCTGGTCGGAGTCGCTCTGGGGGGTGCGGCGGCGCGCTTCGGAATTCTCGCCTTCGACCGTGATTGGGCCGAGGCGGGGTGGATCCAGATCGGCCTCGTTTCCGTGGCGATGGCCGCATGGGCTCTCGCCGACGGACTCGGCGCCAGCGGGTTCATCGCCGCCTGGGTGGCGGGGCTGACATGTGGGATCACGGGAAAGACCCGCCTGAACAGGCCTGTGGATTTCTCCGAGGACCTGGGCAATGTCCTCACCCTGATCAGCTTCACGTTGTTCGGGGCGCTCGCTGTCGGACAAGCCCTTCCGGATCTCGACA
>JAOUGY010000397.1 GCA_029865445.1 Acidimicrobiia bacterium
GACAGAGGCCGCCGGCCTCGACGGGCTCATCATCAAACCGCTTGCAGATCGGTACGTGTTCGACAAGCGAACGCAGTTCAAGCTGAAACACGTGCGGACGGCGGACTGTGTGGTTGCCGGTTACCGGATTCACAAGTCGGGCGACGGTATCGGTTCGCTGATCCTCGGTCTGTACAGCCCCGACGGTCGCCTCCAGCACGTGGGAGTAGCAGCGAGTTTCACGGCGAAGTTCCGCAAGGAACTGACGGGAGAACTGGCGTCGCTCGTGCTCGACGACATCTCTGAGCATCCGTGGAGCGAGTGGATGGAGGCGGAGGCACACGCCGACGGTTCGATGCCGGGAGCGCCCAACCGGTGGAGCGGCGCATCCGACCGGGATCACTCGTGGATACCGGTGAAACCCGAAAGGGTGGTCGAGGTGCAATACACGTGGTCCACCTCGGGTCGCTTTCGGGGTACCACCCGATTCTTGAGATGGCGTCCCGATCGGGAACCCACCTCGTGCAGCACCGATCAGCTCGCCGATCCGGTGCCTCTCCCCGGCGACTCCCCCCTCGCCCACATCGTCGGTCCGTGATCAACGATCAGCCGCTGTGGCTGGGCTCCAACTCAGTCCCACATGCCACTCTGGCCCTCGCCAGGGCGGGATTGCGCATCGTGATCGTGCCCACTCCGATTCCGTAGGTGACGAACTCACCCTCAGGGACCACCCGGATGATCACGTGATCCTCCGTCGCCTTGCCTTCGAACTCCAACCCCCGGATGAGTCGGGCGACCGGCTCCGGGGCGGCCTCCTCGACAGGCAGCACCTCGGCGCGCCCCTGGAAGGTGATCGTCGCCGCCGGCACCTTGATCATCGGCAGGAAGGGGATCCGCTTGGGGATCGTCACGGTCATCGAGATCGATGGATTCGCCGTGATGTGGCGGACCTTCCACGTGTCTCTCACCGACGAAATGAGCAGCGAGCGCTCATCCACCACGTAGACAACCCCCGCCGTTCGCGGATTGCCGTCGCGATTGGAGAAGGCGAGCACACCGAAGGTGGCCTCCTCGATCGCGTTCCAGACCTGTTCGGTCGTGACCGACATTGGGTTCCTCCTCAAACGCTCCTGTCCAGCGTGACAGGGCTGAGTGGGTCGACCCAGGGGCTCTCGTCACTGATCGGTGACGGAGGCCTCTTGTCTGGGATGGCGTCGGAGGTCGAGGGTCGGGGGGCGGTGTGCCAATTGCGACCGCACCCCCGAGGAGGATGTGATGACGACATTCGCAACCGAGGAACTGAAGCTTTCAGCGCCACCGACTCCCACCTACCGCGCGATTGCGGTTCTGGTCGGTGTCTTCTTCATCATCGGCACGGTGGCGGGCGTGGCGAGCGGACTCGTCGGGGACGGCGTCCTCGGCGCCACGGATGTGCTCGCTGCGGCGGCGGCCGACGAGACTTCCCTGATCGCCGCGGCGCTTCTCGTCCTGGTGATGGGATTTCCGCTGGCGATGATCCCGATTCTGCTCTACCCGCTGTTCCGGCGGCACAACCAGATACTGGCGATGGGTGCAGTCCTCTTCCGGGGAGTCCTGGAAGCGGTCGCATATGTGGGGCTCGCAGTCCTCATGTTCCTGACCGCCACCGTCGGAAGGCAGTACGGGGCAGGCGCCGATTCACAGTTCGAGGTGTGGGGTGCAACATTGCTCGAAGCCATGGATTGGGTGGAGGTCGTGCTGGCCATCGTCTTCAGCCTGGGCGCGATGATGCTGGGATGGCTGTTCTTCCGTACGAGGATCATCCCACGCTGGCTGGCGCTGTGGGGGCTGATCGGCGCCGCCTTCTACTTCGTTGCGCCCCTGATCGTGATGTTCGACATCAAGGGCCTCGAACTGTCGCTCGGCACTTCGATGGGATGGCTGCTCGGTCCTCTGGCGATCCAGGAGATGGTGTTTGCCGTGTGGGTCATCGTGAAAGGCTTCGAACGAGAAGGTGTCCGCGAGTTGATGAGTTGATGCCGGCGGCGGTCCCGACATGCGCCGTGCGCGATGTCGGATCTGGGGTGAGGGCGGCGGAGTAGAGTCGGGTCATGCCCTCGTTCGTTCTGTCGATCCTCGGTGATGACCGATCGGGTCTGGTTGAAGCCCTCTCCGCGGTCGTTTCGGCTCACGGCGGTAACTGGGACAAGAGTCACATGACCCAGCTCGCCGGTAAGTTCGCCGGGGTGGTGCTGGTGGCCGTCCCCTCAGGTCGGGTGGATGCCTTCCTGAGCGAACTCGAACCGCTGGAGGCCCAGGGCCTGTTCGATATCTCCGTTGAGGAGGCCCGAGGGGATGTCGAAACCAAGGCACCGATGGTCGTGGTGGACGTCGTCGGAAACGATCATCCCGGGATCGTTCACGAGGTATCACACCTGTTCGCGACCCGGAAGATCAGTATCGACGATCTCCAGACGTGGACGAGTGTGGCCCCGATGGCCGGCGGCCGTCTGTTCCACGCCAAGGCGAGGCTTCGCTTGCCGGCGGAGGTCTCGCCGGATGATCTGCTCTCGGACCTGGAGGCGCTGGCCGCCGATCTGATGGTGGACGTCCACCTCATCACCGAGATCGACGAGATCGACGGGTTCTGAGAGAACTCGCCGCCCGGCTACCCGCCGGTGGACACCCGATCCAGCACGGCCAGCAGCCGGTCGACCTCACGTTCGGTGTTGTAGTGCATGAAGCCCACCCGAACCAGCCCTCCGGACTCGAGCTTGCCGAGCCTTCGCATCACCTCGAGTGCGTAGTTGTGTCCCGACCAGACGAAGATTCCTTCCTCCGCTAGCCGCGCCGCCGTGGTGGCCGGGTGAACCCCTTCCACGTGTACCCCCAGCGTGGGCGTCCTCGCCCCACCGGCCCCGGGACCGATCACCGACACACCGGGCATCTCCTCGATTCCGGCGAACGTCCTCCTCACGAGATTGGTCGTGACCGCGTGCGTCAGCCGTCCGGACTCGATCAGTCGGTCCCGTCGGCTGCTCCCCTCCCCCAGTGACGCCAGATAGTCGACGGCCGCCGTCACGCCGGCCAGTGCTTCGAAACTCGGGGTGCCTCGCTCCCACCAACCGGGAGACTCGGGGGTCACCGGCCGGATGTGAACCGGGCGGACCGAATGAGCAACCCTCGGTCCCATCGCCAGCACACCGACGTGCGGTCCGCAGAACTTGTAGGCGCTCGCCGCCACGAAGTCGGCGTCGAGTTTCCCCATGTCCACCGGCGAATGGGCGGCGTAGTGAACGGCGTCCACGTAGCTGATCGCCCCCACTTCGCGTGCGGCCCGGCAGGCGGCGGTTACGTCGGGGATCACGCCCAGCGCGTTGGAGGCGTGGGTGATTGCGACAAGTTTCGTCCTCGGTCC
>JAOUGY010000398.1 GCA_029865445.1 Acidimicrobiia bacterium
GATGCGGTCGGATTGGCGGAGATTGACAAAGAGGGCTCCTGCGCTTTTCGCGGATCGCCCCACGAGAGACCTGGCGGGGAAAGGCGCCCCTGCGCCTCGCCATCAGTCTAACGGTGTGTGAGGGGACGTCACCGGGTCGGCGGACCCACTGACCTCACTGCCGCCGGCCGGCGATATCCGAGTGGTTCTCAGCTAGGTCGTCGAGCAGTTTGCGGGCGGCAGAGACGTGCCCATACACGCTGAATCCTTGTGCCAGACCGCCGGCGACGTCCTCGTCCTTGAGATGTTCGACGGCGGTGCGGGCGTGGGCAGCACCCCGCTCCAGGTGTTCGGCGATTTCGAGGTATTGGGCCTCGATCCCGAGGACCACCGGACGAACGGGCAGTACCGCCGCAGGTTGATCCGATTCCGCCGCGGGCGGAGGCCCTTCGGCGATCACGGCTTTGGCCTGCTCGATGGTGAATCGACCCTGGGTGACCTCCCGGCCAACGATGACTCCCGCGAGCCGGTGTCCGGAGGCTTCGAGCGAGAGAAGGCGACGGAGATCGTCGAGATTGCGGACGCCGCCTGCTGCGACGACGGGCTGGTCGACAACTGCGAGAGCCTCCGTGAGGATCTTGAAGTCGGGTGCCTCTTCCAGGGCGTCCCGGCCGGCTTCGGCCACCAGGAACGCCGACACACCTGCCGCCGACATCTCGATGAGCACCTCCTCGAGATACCGGCCCGAGTTCTTGGTCCATCCCCGTGTGGCAATCTCTTCGTCGGGGCGCACGTCGAGAGAAACGACGATCCTGTCGGGGTTCTCCCGGCACAGGTCCCACACCATGTTCTGGTCCTCGATGGCGGCGGTGCCCATCACGATTCGCCACGCCCCCATTTCGACGAGTCGCGCGGCCTCGATGTGGGAGCGAATCCCGCCTGCCACCTGGACCGGCACACCGACCTCACTCACAATCTGGTCGATGAGGGCGCGGTTGCGATAGTCACCGTAGGCGGCGGCGTCGAGATCGACGATGTGAATGCGGTCGGCGCCCGACTCCACCCATGCTTTGACCCGTCCCAGGGGGTCGGCATCGAGGGCAATGGCGGCCGCGACGTTTCCGTGGGGTAGACGGACCGATCGTCCGTCGAGAATGTTCACTCGGGCGTAGAGATCCATGGCAAGAGACTATGCGAGCAGACCCTTTGATGTCACTTTCAAGGGTTGGGTGATAGGCCGACCACCGGCCGTCAACCGAGACCGAGAGCGGCCTCGGCCTGGTCGAGCGTCTGGCCTCCGGCGACGACAGGTCGAAACAGGTCGCCTACTGTTTCGAGCCGGTCGGCGATCGTATGGATCGTGTGTTCTCCGTTCCGCATCCATCCCAATTCGTCCCACGTGATCGGCACCGACACCGGAGCTCCCGGCTTGGGTCGGACGGCGTACACGGATGCCACGGTTTGGCCGGCGGCGTTGCGGTTGGCGTCGACGAACACCTTCCCCCGACGCTTGGGGATGTTCAGCTCCATCGTGATGTCGTCGGGGTTGGCTGCGGCCAAGAGTCTTCCGACTGCGTCGACGAACCGGCGCACCCGCTCGTAGGAGTGAACAGGGTCGAGGGGCGCGTACACGTGGAGACCCCGGGCGCCCGACAGCTTCGGATAGCCCCGCAGGCCAAGCCCTTCCAGGGCCTGGCGAAGCAACAGCCCGCCCGTAACCACCTGGTCCCACTCGGAACCGTCGGCCGGGTCGAAGTCGAAGATGGCGTAGTCGGGAAACTCGAGGGTGCCGGTCCGGGAGTGGAACGGGTGAACTTCGATGCATCCCATATTGGCAAACCACATGAGCGACTCCCGGTCGGCGGCGAGGAGGAAGTCGATTTCGCCACCCATCGAGTCCGACGACACGACCGTGGTGCGCATCCATTCCGGTTGGTGCCCGGGCGCCCGCTTCTCGTAGAACGACGGTCCGTCCATCCCATCGGGGTACCGGGACATGGAGATGGGACGTCCGGAGAGGTGCGGGAGGAGAGTCGGCGCCACCGACGCGTAGTACTGGATGAGGTCACCCTTGGTCGTCCCATCGGGGAAGAACTGCTTGTCGAGGTTGGAGAGTGTGAGCGGACGGGGGGTGTGGAGCAACCGGTACTTGCCTGCGGGCTGCGGAACCACTTCCGCGGCGCGGACGGGTGTGGACAGCGTGGTGGTGATCGATTCGCCGCGCTCGACCGGCAGTTGGGAGAGGGCGGTCTCCATCTCGGCTTGGATCGCGCGGTGGCTCTTGTCATCCCGTGACTCCGAGATCATCACCATGTCGATACCAAGCGAGTGGGCAGCCGCCACCAGCGGAGCGACCCTCAGAGTCCCTTCACCGTAGGTGGTGTGTTTGATCTCACCCTTGGGACCGAAGATGTTGTCGGAGAATTGAGTCTGGAGCGGATCCATCTTCCATCCTTCAGTCTGGTCGAGGAGAAATCGGAACACGGCCTCGAAGGCGACCTGCTCGGTGAGCGCCCCACCCGCGACCGCGTGCACGTGGGCCCAGTCGATGAGGGGTCGAACGAACGGATACTCGGAAGCGAGCAGTGTGATGTCCCCGAGCGTCCCGAAACCGTCGTGGGTGCCGGACGTCTCCAAGCCGAGCGCCACGTCGAGATCGCCCACCTTCGACCCGACCCAGTCGAGCCGCCGTCGCACCATGTCGAAGAGCTCGCCCGGCTCGTGCGCCCCCCGTGACCCGAGATGAGCACAGATGACGGAGCCGCCGACGGACCGCCCCAGCTTCATGGTGTGTTCGATGGCGGCGACGCATTGCTTCGACCGGTCCTCGTCGTCGATGGTGAGGACTGCGAAATACGGGGCGTGGATTGAGACGGCGATCCCCCGTTCCGCCGCCAGAACCCCGAATCTCTCACATCGCTTCTCTTTCCATGGGAACCCGGCGGTGAACCCCAATTCGAACGCCGTGTGACCGCGAGCTACGAGGTCGTCGAGGAAGGCCTCATCGTCGAGGTCGTCATCCGGCTTGTGCGAGATTCCGAATCGGATCACGAGTCCATTGTGCCGCCATCCCCGGCCCTGAGCCGAGATGTTGGGACCAACGCCCGCTGGGAAGCGTCGTGTCGGCTCGCGACGATGGCGCGACGAGGAGGTCGAAGGTGACATTGACAACCGAAACCAACAAGCGGGTGCGTCAGCCTGTCCGCCAAATGGGCTACGCGCTTGCGGCGGGGATCAACTTCGCGCTGCTGGTGATCGTGAACATCGTGTGGGACGACGTGGCATTCATCACCGAGGAGTTCTCGAAGGTGTTGTGGGTCGTGAGCCTGTCGCTGCTCGCTTCGGTTCTCGCCAACGTCGCCTACATCCTGTTCGACCCGCCATGGTTCAAGGGTG
>JAOUGY010000399.1 GCA_029865445.1 Acidimicrobiia bacterium
GATACGGCACTGGCGTACGCAATTTCAGGAAGGGGGGTCGATGGTGACGGTGGTGTTGCGGGGGATGAGGTCGGGGTCGGCCACCACCACGGGAACGGTGATGCCGTAGAGCTCTTCGGCCACGATCGCGCCCAGCGCCACGATCTCGTCCGGCTCGCCCAGGACGATCGCAGCAGGGCCCGTTCCTGCCCGGATCGCCTCCGCCAGCACCGACGAGCCCGAACTCGACCCGCGTCCCTTGGCCATGACGAGGACCTTGCCGGTCACGACCTCGCCGGCCTGGGGATGCCGCCGGTCGATGATCTCCCCGGTGGCGGCGTCGAGCCCGCCCCAGAAACTGAGCGGCTCGTCGAGGTGGAACGACGGTCCCGACGCACACCCTGCCACCAGCACCTGCTCAAACACCGAGCCACCCCCGGGTGACGACGCGCCCTCCGACCGCGGATTCCACGCAGTCCCCGACGGCGGCGAACACGACGTCGAGGCCGAGGTTCCCCGGGGCGTAGTACGCCCATTTGGCGGAATCGGTCATGGCGACTCCGTCGGCGCCTTCGATGATCGGGGTGATGTAGGTGCAGGTGTCGGTGACGAGTTGGACTCCTGCTCGTCCGAGCGATGCGACCGCCTCGCCGGCTTCGGCGAGAACGTCTCGGCCGGTCGACACATACATCCGGACGCCGGGATGGACCCGTCTTCCTCCGAGCAGCCGGTCGACATGAGCGATCTGGGCGGCCGAGTAGTGGGGTGTCCCCAGACTCACCACGGCGAGCGGGCCGGTGGCGGTCGAGAGCCGTTCGTACCCATCCCGGAGGTCGGTGGCGGTGACGGTGGACATCAGCTCGGGTCGAACGTCTCCCAGAGCCGCTTCGAGCGTGGGAGCCTCCGGGGTGCGGCCGATGGCGTGGAACATGGCGACGCTCCCGGACGAGGCGGCGGCGGCTCCGAACGCCTTCAACTGGTCCTCGGTGGTGTCGGGCGGAAGACCCACCAGCGCCGGGATGCGGCTCCCCGTGTGACGGCCCACGTGGAAACCGAGCACGGCGTAGGCGGCATCGCCGTCGAACACCTCGGGGTCGAGTTCTGTGAGGTCGAACACGTGACGGGCTCGCCGGGCCCGGTCGGTGTGAAGTCCCGCGTCCGGGACGAGACCCGTGATCGCGGCGGCGATGTCGACGAAGTCGCCGTACCGGTGCGTTCGGGCGCCGAGCACCGAATTGGCGAACACGATGGCGTTGGACTCGGCCCAGGCGACGTGTTCGCCGTATCCCGGACGATCGGCGAGCTGATACGGGGCGCACGTCCACGTGGGCCTGCATCCCATCTCCTCGTACCTGTCCATGAGCCTGCGGGCCGCTGCGCCGACCTCCGGGTCGCCCCGGTAGAGGTCGGGATGGATGAGGTCGAGGGACGACACGTTGAGCGTGGTGGGCACCGACACCCGGGCGCCTCCGTCGACGAGACGATCGGCGAAGTCGAGTGTGGCGGGACCGTGGTACAGGCAAGAGTCGATGTGTGCGCCCACGATCGGACGCAGGCGGTTTGCGCCCATGACCTTCGCCACCCGGGTGACCACCCGCATCGCGAGCGCGGCGCCCTCGCCGGAACCGCCCTCGAGGAGGTTCCGTTCGTCGACCGTGAGTTCCAGCACGGCGCCAGCCTACGGCCCTGCGGTCATGGCTCGGTGGGGTGGTTCTGGAGCGCGGGGTCGAGGACGTGGTAGTCGGATGCCTCCGATGTCCACCAGGCGCTGTCGGTGACCAGTCCGGTCGGCGGGTCGAGCGTTCCGGCGGCGATCGACACGTGATCAGGTTGGGAATCCGTCCGCCAGAACAGGGTGGCGCCGCAGGTCCCGCAGAACCCGTAGAAGACCCCGGCCGCCGGCTCGTACCAGCGCAGGGTGGCCTGCGAGTCGAACTCGAGGTCACTCCACGCGCACCCGGATGCCGCCATGAAATGGCCGGTGATCTTGCGGCACCGGTGGCAGTGACAGTTGATCACCGGGCGAAGCTCGCCCGCGACACGGTATGTCACACCGCCACAGGCGCAGGAGCCGGTCACATCTTCACTCTCAGGTTCTGCGGGTCGTAGAACGACCGGATCGACGGTGTCGCCGGGATTGCCCGGCCCGCCACTTCGATCTCGAACACTCCGGCGTCGAGGTAGGCCTGGTCGACCGGCGTGTCTGCCACCACATACCCCATCGCCAGGCACCGGTCCTCGGTGTAGCTCCACATCCCCGACGTGGTCCGGCCGACGATGGATCCGTCCCGCATGATGGGCTCGTCGTGGTACACGATCAGCTCCGGGTCTTCCAGGCGGAACTGGATGAGCCTCTTCGTGCGCGGCTCGCCGCGCTGGGTGGCCAGCGCCTCACGGCCGAGGAACCCGCCGGGTTTGTCCCAGGCCACCGCGAAGCCGAGCCCCGCTTCGAGAGGAGTGTCCTCGTCGCTGATGTCGTGGCCCCAATGGCGGTATCCGGATTCGAGGCGCAGCGAGTTCATGGCGTGATAGCCCGCATGACGGAGCCCGTGGCGGGTGCCGGCGGCGACGACTGCGTCGTGGAGTTCCACCGCCCGGTCGGCCGGGACGTACAACTCCCATCCCAGCTCGCCCACGTAGCTGACCCGCAGCGCCAGCACGTCGACGCCCGCCACTGTGATGTGTTGGGCCGTGCCGAACGGGAACGAGGCGTTGTCGAGGCCGGCGTCGGTGAGTTCGGTGAGGAGGGCCCGGGAGTTGGGTCCCATCACGCCGAGGATGGTGGTGTCGGCCGTGAACTCCCGTATCGACACGTCGTGGCCGCGAGCGGCCCGGGTCAAGTAGCTGAAGTCACGGGTGGGCGCGGCTGCCCCGCTCACCACCATGAACCGGTCCTCGTCGAGCCGGGTGACGGTGAGGTCGGCTTCGATGCCGCCCCGTTCGTTGAGCCACTGGGTGTACACCACCTTTCCGACGGGCCCGGCGACATTGCCTGCCGAGATCCAGTCCAGGAGCGTGGCAGCGTCGGGCCCGGCGACCTCGAACTTCACGAACGAGGTCTGGTCGAAGAGTCCCACGGCATCGCGGGTGGCTCTGCATTCGACTCCACAGGCCTCCCACCAGTTCTGTTTGCCGTACGAGTACTCGTAGCGGCGTTCCATGCCGGCCGGTGCGTACCAGTTGGGTCGTTCCCACCCGGCGGTTTCGCCGAACACCGCCCCGGCGTCGTCGAGGCGTTCGTGGAGCGGCGACGTCTTGATGCCGCGGGCGCTCTCGTACTGCCGGAACGGCCAGTGCATGGCGTACAGGAGCCCGAGCGCTTCGGGGATCCGTTCTTCGAGAAACGCCTGGTCGCGCTGGTAGGGCTGGGCGCGCCGGATGTCGACGGGCCAC
>JAOUGY010000085.1 GCA_029865445.1 Acidimicrobiia bacterium
CGACACCAACTCCGACGTGATGTCGTCGTGTGAACGGTCGACGCCGGCCTTCAACACCACCATCCCCACCGGGAGCTGACCCTTCAACTGGTCGGCGACACCGATGACCGCGCATTCGGCCACGTCGGGGTGTGATGCCAGGACCTCCTCCATGCCCCCGGTGGACAGCCGGTGTCCGGCGACGTTGATGATGTCGTCGATCCGGCTCATGATCCACAGGTACCCGTCCTCGTCCTCGAAGCCGGCGTCACCGGTGAGGTAGTACCCGTCGTACCGGCTGAGATACGACTCGACGTATCCGGAGTCGTTGTTCCACAGCGTGGGCAGCGTTCCGGGAGGCAGGGGGAGACGGATCGAGATCGACCCGATCTCTCCCGGTGCCCTCTCGATACCGTCCTCGTCGAGCACCCTGACGTCGTATCCGGGCATGGCCTTGGTCGGAGATCCGGCCTTCACGGGCAGCGCTTCGAGACCCATCGGGTTGGCGCAGATCGGCCAGCCGGTTTCGGTCTGCCACCAATGGTCGATCACCGGCACCTTCAACGTGTCCTCCGCCCAGTGGAGCGTGTCGGGATCACAGCGCTCCCCGGCGAGGAACAGCGCCCTGAAATCCGACATGTCGTATCGCCCGAGGTGCTCGGCTCTCGGATCTTCCTTCTTGATGGCGCGGAACGCAGTCGGCGCGGTGAACAACGTGGATACACCATGTTCGGAGATGACCCGCCAGAACGCACCCGGGTCGGGGGTGCCCACCGGTTTGCCTTCGTACAGAATCGACGTGTTCCCGTGGATGAGGGGGGCGTAGACGATGTAGGAGTGGCCGACGACCCATCCGACGTCGGACGCCGCCCAGTAGGCCTCGCCGGGCTCCATGCCATACACGTTCTTCATCGACCAGTTGAGAGCGACCGCGTGCCCTCCGTTGTCGCGCACCACGCCTTTTGGCTTGCCGGTGGTGCCCGAGGTGTAGAGGATGTAGAGCGGATCGGTGGCGGCGACCTCGACGCAGTCGACGGGATCCGCACCCTCGACGTCTCCCCATTCGATGTCCCTGCCAGGTGTCATCGGTGCCACGGCCTCGGGCCGCTGCAGCATCACGACGCGATCCACCTGATGGGTGGCCTGTTCGAGAGCGGCGTTCAGGAGCGGGCCGTACTCCACCACTCGACCCGGCTCGATGCCACACGACGCGGTGACGATCACCTTGGGACCGGCATCGTCGATCCGAGTGGCCAGTTCCTTGGCCGCGAACCCTCCGAAGACGACTGAGTGGATGGCGCCGATGCGCGCACACGCCAGCATCGCCACCGCCGCCTCGGGGACCATGGGCATGTAGAGGATCACCCGGTCGCCCTTTGCCACGCCGAGGGCGCTCAGCCCACCCGCGAATCTCGCCACCCGATCTCGCAGCTCGCCGAACGTGAACGACCGGATGGTTCCGGTCACCGGGCTGTCGTACACCAGAGCCCGCTGGTCCCGGCGGGACCCGTCGGCGTGGCGATCGAGGGCGTTGTGACAGGTGTTGAGAGCACCACCTTCGTACCACCGGTAGAACGGTGGACGGCTGTCATCGAGAACCCGATCCCACCGTCTCGTCCAGTCGAGGCCCTCGGCGGCCTCGGCCCAGAAGCCGGCCGGATCGGCGAGTGACCGGGCATGTGCGGCAGTGAGCGCTCCGGCTGTCATTCAATCCTCCTCGTGCACGCCAAACCTAGTGGTGTGTCGCTCAAATACTGAGGCGGTCTCTCCGGCCCATGACGCCCCTGGCTGCGTCTTCCTCCTCGCCGAACGAGTCCAGTGCGGCTGCGTCGGGCCTCCTTGCTAGATGGCGCCATGTGCTCGGAGATACCGCTCACCTATTTGAGCGACGCACCACTAGTGGCCGGCAGGCGGGCCACGCCGTGGTGGCGGGTAGCGTTCGTTCCGTGAGCTATCCAGTCACCTACACGCGCAAGATCCGGTACTCGGATACCGACGCACAGGGCATCGTGTTCAACGCCAACTATCTCCGCTATGTCGACGATGCCATCGTGGACTACTTCGATGCGCTCACCGTCAACTGGTCCCAGATGAACGAGCGCGGCTACGACCTGGTCCTCGGACGGGCCGAGATCGACTTCCGGTCTCCCGGGAGGCTCGGCGACGTCCTGTCGACCGGAGTCCGCGTCGAATCGGTGGGGACGTCGTCGATCGTCTTCGACATCTCGATCGTCGACGCCACCGACCGCTTGGTGGTCGCCGGCAAGGAGATCCAGGTGATGGTCGACCACCAGACATACGAGAAATCCGCCGTTCCCCCGTGGTTCGTGGAGGCGGTCGAGGAGCTCCAAGGCCCGGTCGAATGGAAGGGACGCTCATGAACCGACCCGAAGTGGTCTTCCTCGACGTCAATGAGACGCTGCTCGACCTGTCGGGTCTCCGACCCGGCTTCATCGAGGTGTTCGGCAGCACCGAACCGATGGCCGAATGGTTCGCCCGCCTCCTGCATGGCTCGCTCGTCGCCAACCACGTGGGGTCGTATCGCCCGTTCGACCTGATCGGGGCGGAGGTTCTCATGGTGGTGGCCCAGCGACGAGGACTCGAGCTGGAGCCCGCACATGCGGCAGCGATCGTCGAAAACATGCGGTCGCTCCCGGCTCATCCCGAGGTCGCAGGCGGCCTCGACCGTTTGAGGGCTGCCGGTCACCGGCTGGTGGCGCTCACCAACTCGTCGGCGGACACGGTGCTGGCGCAGCTGACCAACGCGGGCATCGCAGATCGCTTCGAGCGCGCAATATCGGTCGACGCCATCGGACGTTTCAAACCGGCCCCTGAGGTCTACCTGCATGCAGCAGCCACGGTCGGCGTCGACATCGACCGGTCGCTCCTCGTGGCGGCACACGACTGGGACATCATCGGTGCCCGCAGCGTCGGCATGGGCGGGGCGTATGTGGCCCGGCCCAGTGTGGTGTGGGGTCTCCCCGACAATCCGCCCGACATCGTGGCAGTGGACCTCGACGGCATCGCGGCAGCCCTGGAATGAGGGCACGACTCTCGGCGTTGAGGTGGGCATGCACCCCGTAGCGGCTCCTCTCGAAGACCCGTCCACGACCATCGCGGTGGTCGGAGCCACCGATTCGCCGGGCAAGTACGGCGGCATCATCTACCGCCGGATGAAAGCGCTCGGGTATCGCGTCTATCCCGTGAACCCGCGCCGGTCGACGGTGGCAGGCGACCGGGCGTACCCGGACCTCGCGTCGCTCCCCCAGCCGCCCGGGATCGTGAACTTCGTGGTGCCCCCCGATGTGGCCGAGTCGGTCGCTCGAGAAGCGATCGACCTCGGTTACACCAACCTCTGGTTTCAACCCGGCTCCGAGCGACCCGGCCTGGAAGAGCGTCTCGAGCCGCTCGGTGCCAGCGTGCTCACGGATGCCTGCATCATGGTGGTTGGAGCAACCATCAATCGCAGTTCGGTACCGTGAGGTGATGCTCGAACCATCTGCGGAGACCTATGCATCGGTCGTCGGCCTGCGAACGGTCCGTCGATTCCGCCCCGAACCCCTGTCGCCCGACGACCGGGACGCCATCTTGGAGGCGGGGCGGTGGACCGGAAGTTCGAAGAACCGGCAATCGTGGACGGTGATCGTCATCACCGAGCGGGCGCAGATCGAACGCCTCGCGGAATGCGGTGACTTCACCAAGCCTCTCCTGGGTGCAGCCACGGTCCTCGTGCCCGTCCGCCTCCCCGACGGATACGACTGGGATCTGGGCCGGATGTCTCAGAACATGATGCTGGCGGCCGCGGCCCGCGGCGTCGGGTCGTGTCCCATCACCTTCCATCGTGAAGACTGCGCCCGCGAGGTTCTCGGTGTTCCCGACGACCATGGTTGCCGGTTCGCCCTCGCCATGGGCTACCCCGACGAGAGCGCCGAGCTCGCCGGGCGGTCCTCATTCTCCATGGGCGGCCGCAAGAGCCTCGAGTCGCTGGTCAGGAACGACCGGTTCTGACGCGAAGGGCCACTGCCAGAGCGGTGGCCGTCACCACTGCCATCCACTGGAGCCAATCGCCGAGTCGGCCGTACAGCGTCGGTCCCTCGGTTCTCATCCTCACCGACCCGGTGAGGATCTCGCTCGTCGCCAGCCCGGTCGCCGGGCCGACCTCGCCCCCGCCGGTGATGAGGGTCGACCTTCCCACCACACCGGCGTGCACCAGGTCGACGCCAAGCTCGGCGGCCCGCATCCGGGTCATGCCGATGAGCTGGTCGGATGCCACGCTGAACGGATAGCTGCCCTGGTTGGTAGCCACAACCAGCACCTGTGCCCCTGCCTTGACCTCATCCCGGGAGAACCTGGCGAACGAACCCTCCCACGACACCACCGAGCCGAGCCGGCCGAAGAAGACGTCGAAAACCCGGGGACCGTCACCTCGCACCATGTCCCGGGGGACCGCGGCGAGGGCGGGAATCCAGTCGAACAGCGGCCTGGCAGGGACGTACTCTCCGAACGGAACCGGATGCCGTTTCCGGTATTCCCCCACGATCGTCCCGGTCTCGTCGAAGACCACGTTGGCGTTCGCCCACTCGGTATCCGACAGCGGTCGGTCACCGCCGACCAGCATCACCGCATCTATCCGCCGCGCCTCGGCACCGATCGCCTCCCCGACCGCCGGATCCAGCACAGGGTCGGCACTGAATCCTCCCGTAGATCCCTCCGGCCACACAATCAGGTCGACCGAACCGGCAGCGAGTGACCGGGTGAGAGCGAGGTGTGTCTCATAGGTTCGGAATCGCTCGTTCTCGCAGTGAGATCCAGGGCAGGGCGTGGACCCCTGGACGATCGCAACGTCGACGGCAGGGCCGGAGGCCACGGACGGGAACACCCCGCCGGCCACCGTCAGCAGCGCCGCCACTCCCGTGCCGGACGCCGCCAGGGCCCACCGTCTCGACGCCGCTCCGTGAACGAGGGCTGCCGCAACGGCGACCAGCACCACCGACCAGCCTGTGGTGCCGATCCACTGGGTGGCGCCACGCGTCCAGGAGTACTCACCCATCGGGTAACCGAGGAACCCCCATTCGAATCCCCCGAGCGGGAACCGTCCTCGCAGGAACTCCATACCGGCCCAGAGTCCGGCAACCACCGCCACCCACGAACCGCCGACGAGGCCGCGCGCCCTCCACACGACCCATCCGATCCCGGCGAAGTAGGCGGATTGCATCAGCCACAACGGGACGAAGGCAACCAGCCCGAGCTCGGTGAGCCACGGGAACAGAAAGCCGAAGAAGACGAGCCCGAAGATGGAGCCGGACCAGATGGCGACCCCGCGACTGGGGGCCGACCTGAGCGCCCACAACAGCAGAGCCACTGCGGGCACGGTGAGGTACGCCTGCCCGTAGGGGGGGAAAGCGAGGAGAAGCATCGCGCCCGCGATGCCCGCCACCGTCAGCGACCGCACGCCCGGATTGTCCCACGGTCGATCATGCAGGCAGTCCCACTTCGAGCACCACCGAGTTGTGCGTTGCTCGCACCGGGGCGTCGAGGGCGCTCGCAGGCACGATCGCCGTGCCGCCCCGAGACAGCTCGAAGTCCCCGAGACCGACCGTTCCGCCCATCGTCATCACCACCCGGGGTCCTGGGGCGGCCGACCATTCGACCTCGGGACCGCGGTGTTCGACGATCCAGTAGTGCTCGGTGGCGGCGAGCAACCGACGGCCGGGATCGGTGGCGGGCTGGAGGCTGAAGGCCTGTTCGGGGTGGAGGCGGATGGCCTCGATCGCCTCGTCGCCGTGGAGCGGCCTCGGGTCACGACCGTACTCCTGCCCCCAGTCGTAGATCCGGAACGTGGTGTCGGACGGAGTCTGGATCTCCGCCACCATGACGCCGGCGCCGAGGGCGTGGATGAGACCGGCGGGCACATGGTGGAAGGCGCCCACTTCGGCTCGGACCCGGGTCATGAGATCCACGACGGCGCGCGTCCCCACTCGGGCCGCAACGTCCACATCGGTTGCCGCCTCCTCGCAGTCGAGGAACAACTCGGCGCCGTCGCTCGCACCCATCACGTACCACGACTCCGTCTTGAGTCTGGCGTCGGGGTGCGCGTTCACATATTCGGCCGGTGGGTGCACCTGGACAGAGAGGTTCTCCCGGGCGTCCAGGATCTTGACGAGAATCGGGAACCGTCCGTCGGGGGTGGGAAGCGTGGGGCCCATGAGGTCGTCGGTCCCGGCGATCACGTCCGACAGCGACTGTCCGGTGAACGGCCCGGTCGCCACCCTCGATCGGGGGTCGGCGATCGATGGAGCAACGTCGTCGGCCAGATCCGCCACCTCCCAGCTCTCACCGATCGTGCCGTCGGGGAGTGCCTTGCCCAGGTCCGCGAGCCGACGGCCGCCCCACGGACGGCTGACGAGCACCGGATGGAGGAGAAACGGTTCGAGCACAGCGGAAAACCCTAGGCCAAATCGGGTCACGGGCAACTCCCGAAGGTCGGCGAGCCGGGTTCGGCTAGCTTGAGATGATGTCCACCGACCTCGACGTCGCGATCGAAGCCGCCCGCGCCGGTGCCGCCGTCGTGAAAGCCGGATTCGGGCGTCCCCACGAGCCAGATTTCAAGTCATCGGCCGTCGACCCGGTGACCGAGACGGACCGGGCGTCGGAGGCGGCGATCCTCGATGTCATCGGTCGCAGATGTCCCCGCGACGCAACGCTGTCCGAGGAATCCGGAGGGGCGGGGTGGGATGGAGCGAGGGTGTGGATCGCCGACCCGCTCGACGGCACCGTGAACTTCCTCCACGGTTTCCCTCACGTCGCCGTGTCGGTGGCGTTGTGGGACGACGGCGCGCCGGTGGCGGCGGCCGTCATCGACCCGATTCGAGGCGAGGAGTTCACGGCAGCGGCGGGGGCAGGTGCCTTCCTCAATGGCGTGCCGATCTCGGTGTCCACCCGGTCCGAGCTCGGAGGTTCTCTGATCGTCACCGGGTTTCCGTACGATCGCGCCGACCGCGCCCAGCAGTACACCGACGTCGTGGCGCGGGTGCTCCGGCGCTGCCAGGGAGTACGGAGAACCGGGTCGGCTGCCCTCGACATGTGTTACGTGGCGGCGGGTCGCTTCGACGCGTATTGGGAGTACGGGATCGCGGCCTGGGACGCCGCCGCCGCCCTGCTGCTCGTCACCGAGGCGGGGGGCCGGTACGGCGCGTTCGGGGGTGGGCCCTACCGGCTGGGGACCGGTGGCGTCGTGGTCTCCAATGGCTCCCTCCAGGACGAGTTGACGTCGGTCGTCGGAACGCTCCCGTGAAGATCAGAGCCACCGCGGTGTTCGGCAATCCGTCTGTGAACACCATCGTCGTCGACGACGGTGTGATCACAGGTCTCATCAGCGAAGACCCCCTGCCCGGAGAGCCTGTCTGGGAGGGGGTGGCGATCGGGGGTTTCCGGGACGCCCACATTCACCCGAGCGGATACGCGGCAGCGGTGACCGGGTTGTCCGTGGGGGATGCCGTCAGCTTCGACGACCTCCGGCAGCGACTCATAGACCACGCTCTTGCGTCGCGGCCGGGTGTGCCGGTGGTGGCGTCGAGGCTCGACGAACACAGAATCGAAGAGGGCAGGATCCCGACCCGCCAGGATCTCGATCAGGTTCTGCGGGCGCGCCCGATCGTGATTCACCGCTATTGCGGCCACGTCGCCACCGTCAACACATCTGCGTTGACGAGGGCCGGGATCCGGGAGACGACCCCGGATCCACCGGGAGGTCAGATCGATCGCGACGAGCTGGGGAGACCCACCGGGGTGCTCCGGGAGACGGCGGTGGGCCTCGTGACGTCGGCGCTGGCGTCTGATATCCCGAGAGCGGACCCCGATCGGCTCGAACGGGCCCTCGCCGGACTTGCCGGCCTGGGAATCACGCGTATCGATGCAATGGTGAGCACGGGGAACGCCATGTGGTGCGGGCCCGGCAACGAGCTCGACGACCTGATCGCCGTGTCCGATCGTCTGCCGTTCGACGTGGACGTGTTCACGATCTGCAGCACGCCGGCGGAGCTCGAGGCCGCAGCCAACCGGATACGGGTGGCCGGCGGCCGGATGAGATGGGCCGGATGGAAGACGTTCGCCGACGGCAGCCTCGGGGGACACACCGCCGCCATGAACGCTCCGTTCGCCGACTCCGGGGTTTCGGGTGTGTTGCGGCTGAGTCCGACGGCGGACGGCGCCATGGCCGACGCCACCCTCGACATGGGAGGAGCGATCGCGATCCACGCAATCGGTGACAGAGCCAACGGCGTGGTCCTCGACTTCCTCGGTGAGCTGCGTGGCGGATGGGTCGACCGATCCAAGCTGCGGATCGAACATGCGTCGGTTCTCTCGCCGGAGTTGGTACGCCGCTTCGCCGACCTCGGGGTCACGGCTTCGGTGCAACCAGCGTTCCTGGCGTCTGAGGCCGACTGGCTCGCCGACCGCGTGGGAGCCGATCGGGCACGATGGACATATCCGTTCCGATCGCTTGTCGACGCCGGTGTCCCGGTGATCGCCGGGTCCGACTCGCCGGTCGAGAACCCGAATCCGTGGCCGGCGGTGGCGGCCGCCCTGGACCATCCGTTCAACCCGGCCGAAAGCCTCGACGTGGACCAGGCCCTCGGTCTGTACGGGGTGCAGCCGCTGAAGGTGGGCGATCCCGCCGACGTCATGGTGATCGACCGGCACCCATCCCGCACAGGCGAAATCGCCGAAACGGCGGTGCTTGGAACGTTCATCGCGGGGGCGCCGATCGACGCCCTCCCGCTCCCCTGGCCCGACTGACCCACCACGCGCGCCCGGATCAGTGGAAATCCACGGCTTCAAACCTGGGTTGGCGGATGGGGCGAGGTCAGCGGAGGTGGGGGGCGATGTCGGATTCGTAGTCGGCGTGACGGTCCAGCGTCTTCTTCGAGAAGATCAACGACCCATCCAACTCGACTTCGAAAACCCCGCCTTTGGACGGGATCAGATCCACCCGGTACTGCTGTCCGAACTCATCGAAGACTGCACTTGCCATGCCCACGGCACGGGGTGTGTAGTTTCAAGCTCGGCAGAATTCGATGCTGATGGTCTTCATACCCGGAAGGCTAAGGCCCCTCCCCACCGCCGGCCAAACCGCCGCCCATCGATCAACGGCCGTGCCGGGGTAGTGTCCCCGTCATGCTGTTCGACTACCACGACGTCTCCTCCGACACGATCCGGGCGACCGTCGACGAAGCCACCGCCGACGCCGAGGCCCTGATAGACCGAATCGTCGAGGCGGGACCCGATGCAAGGTTTGCCGATGTCCTGGCGCCCTTCGAGGAAGCGGCGGACTTGATGGCGACCACCTTCGGCACCACGGCCTTCATGGGGTACGTGCACCCCGATCCCGAGGTGCGCGCCGCCGGAAAAGATGTCGAGGAGCGCCTCTCGAAGTGGGCCGTGGAACTGGCGTTTCGCGAGGACCTGTACCAGGCCGTCCGCACCTACGCCGACGGGGCCGATGCTGCTGGGCTGCAAGGTCTCGGTCGTCGGTTCCTCGACTTCGTACTCAGAGACTTCCGCAAGGCCGGGCATGAGCTGGACGCCGACTCTCGCGCCAAGGTCAAGTCCCTCACCAACCGTCTCGTCGAACTCGGGGTCGCCTTCGAGCGGAACATCGCCGAGGACACGTCGGTCGTGGAGGCACGAACAGCCGATCTGTCGGGACTCCCCCCCGGTTTCTCCGACTCGCTCGAACCGGGTGTCGAACCGGATACCTGGAAGATCACGATGGCCTATCCACACGTGATCCCGGTCCTCGACCATGCCGACAGCCGTGACCTGCGCGCCCGGGTTTCGACGATGTTCAATTCACGGGCAACCGAGGAGAACCGCCCGATCCTGGAAGAGGCGATCGCGATCAGGGCACAGATCGCGGACGCGTTTGGAGTGCCGTCGTGGGCCCACCATCAGCTGGACGAGAAGATGGCGAGAACGCCCGAAGCCGTCGTCGAGTTCATCGATTCGCTGCGGGGCCCGCTCACGGAAGCGGCCCGTGTCGAGATCGAGCGGATGTCGGATCTACTGGAAGCCGACAGCGGTGACCGCGTTCTGCAGGTCTACGACTGGCGGTATTACGACACCCGTCTCCGGAAGACCGAATACGGGGTCGATCAGGCAGCCGTGTCGGAGTTCTTCTCACTCGAGCGGGTGCTCGACGGTCTGCTGTCCATCACGGGCGAGGTGTTCGGACTGGCGTACGAACGGGTGGAGTCGAATGCCTGGCATTCCGAGGTGATGACATACCTCATCAAGGATGCCGAGACGGGCCGCCACATCGCCCATTTCCACATGGACCTGTTTCCGCGGGAAGGCAAGTTCAGCCACGCCGCGGCGTTCCCCCTGGTTCAGGGGAGACGCCTCCCGGACGGCACGTATCAGATGCCGGTCTCGGCGATCGTGGCCAACTTCACCAAACCGGCCGGTGGGCGACCGTCGCTCCTCACCCACCAGGAGGTGGAGACGTTCTTCCACGAGTTCGGCCACATCCTCCACCAGACACTCACCACTGTCGACCTGATCCGGTTCTCGGGCACCGCCACCGAACGGGACTTCGTGGAAGCGCCATCCCAGATCATGGAGCACTGGGTGTGGAAACCCGATGTGCTGGAACGGTTCGCCCGCCACCACGAGTCCGGCGATCCGATCCCTCGCGAGATGGTGGACACGCTGACAGCTGCCAAACAGTTGAACGTGGCCCTGGCAACTCTGCGTCAGATCCAGTTCGCTCTGCTCGACATGCGACTCCACGACGAGACCCGGCCCAAGGATCTCGATGCGATCCTGGAGGAGGCGACCGCGGCCGCCTTGTTGCCGATGGTTCCGGGCACCTTCTTCCCCGCGAGCTTTGGCCACCTGATGGCCGGATACGACGCGGGCTACTACGGCTACTTGTGGGCCGAGGTCTACGGCGACGACATGTTCAGCCGGTTCGAGGCAGATGGTTACACCAACCCGGCAGTCGGCATGGATTACCGGCGGATCATCCTCGAGCAGGGGGGCACCAAAGACGGGATGGACCTGCTGAGAGAGTTCCTTGGTCGAGAACCGAACAACGAGGCGTTCCTCAGGAACCTCGGAATCTGACGGGAACCGATCGGGCGTGGTGCACGTCTGAATTGGTGAACGGTCGAAAGTACACGGGAACTTCACGAACGGTTTACGAGTCCTTTAGAACCGCCGGTCGATAATCGACAGGGTCGGAATCCGGATTCGGCTTTGATACGTAATCACTGGTGAACCGGGAAGAAACCCGCACCTCCATGCGTTGATCGGATGGACGGCCCCAGCCAGAGGAGGCCCCGATGACAGATACGATGAAAGGCACTGCGATAAAGGGCGCAACCCGCCCATCGAGAGACTTCGGTGAAGGGCGCGTGTGCTCTGAGAGCGGCTGTGACACCAGGTTGAGCCGCTACAACAAGCGGGAATACTGCTACTCGCATGCCCCGGTGAAGTACCCACGGGTACGAGGCCGGATTCTTCCGGAAGGTACATGAATCTCTGAGTTCCCCGAGGATCGGCGCAGGTTCTCTCCCCCTCCCCGAGCGCCGTTCTCCGAAGGGCCGAGGCCCCGGCTGTTCCAGCCGGGGCCTCTGTTTCTTTCTTGGCCGCCGTCGCCAAAACCCTGGTTGCGCACCCCACCCCCGGTGGGGTAGGATCAAAGTCGTGAAGGAACATCACAAGAAGTCCTCACTCAACCGACTCAAGACAGTGCGCGGTCATCTCGACGCCGTGATCTCCATGGTGGAGGACGAGCGCTACTGCCCTGAGGTGATGAAGCAGGTCTCGGCGCTCCAGGCATCACTCGAGAAAGTCAACCGCATCCTGCTGCAGAACCACCTCGAGACGTGTGTCACCCACGCCCTCGCCGAAGGTCGCGGCGCCGAAATCGTGGACGAGTTGATGGAGACCATGAAATACACCACGGCCGTCACCGGCCCCTCGGCCGGCCCAGAACTGGAGGCACCATGACCACCACCACCATCTCAGTGCCGGACATCTCGTGCGGGCATTGCAAGTCCAGCATCGAAGGCGCCGTCGGCGCCCTCTCCGGCGTGAGCACCGTCGAAGTGACGATCGACGCCAAAACGGTCGACGTCAGCTTCGACGCCTCGAGCCTGGCGCTCGACTCGATCATCGAGGCGATCGAAGACCAGGGTTACGAAGTAGCCCGCTGATCGCATGCCAACGGTCGAAACACCCGCCGAGTTGACCTTCGAGGTCGACGGGATGACCTGCGCGGCATGCGCGGTCAGGATCGAACGCGTCCTCGGGAAGCAGGACGGCGTCGCCGGTGCCGTGGTCAACTTTGCGGGTGCCGAGGCCAAGGTCCAGGTCGCACCGGGAGCGCCCACCGACGCCCTGCGGGCGGCGGTCCAGAAGATCGGCTACGACATCCGATTCCGGGCGCCCGAGGACGAGAGGCGCGACCTCGTCAAGGTGTACTCGGACGAGGAGAAGACTCAATGGCGCCGGTTCTGGGGTTCGGCCGCCCTGGCCCTACCCGTCATGGTGCTCGCCATGTTCGGCCCGATGCACGCCGAGTGGTCGCGGATCCTCCAAGGGGCCCTCACCGCGCCGGTC
>JAOUGY010000400.1 GCA_029865445.1 Acidimicrobiia bacterium
CTGGCGGATCTCGACGGTGTGGTTGCATGCCCGGCCGACGTCACCCACAACGACTCGATCGAGGTGATCCGAGGGGCTGTGGAAGGGCCGGTGGACCTGGCCGTGATCGCCGTTGGACTTCCCGTACGCGGATCTGTGGAGACCATCGATCCGGATCTCCTGGCCGTCGGCGCCAACGTGAAGCTCGGCGGAACGACGAGATTGCTGCATGCCGTCCGAGACAGCCTCGTTGACGGATCGCGGTTCGTGGCGTTTGCCGGCACTCTGGGTCTCGAGCCGCGGGCGCACGAGGCCGGGCCGGGTGCGATCAACGCCGGACTGATCAACCTAATGAAACAGATCTCCCTCCTCTATGGGCCGAAGGGAGTGCGAGTGCACACCGTTGTTCCGGGTCCGGCGGACACCCCGCGACTACGCCGGATTGCCGAGGCGGTGTCTTCCGAACGGGGCGTGGACTTCGACGAGGTCTGGTTGGAGTACGCCGCCCACAACTCGCTCGGCCGCCTTCCGACCGTGGAAGAGATCGCTTGGGCCGTGGAGATGTTGCTCGAACCCGAAGCCGCCATCATGCACGGCTCCGTCCTCCACCTCGACGCCGGCGGCCTCCACGGGATGTCGTAAACCCTGGGTTTGGGACACCGCTCGGCGATGTCGCCGGCCCGCGGATTGGAACTCGCTCTCATTCCGCGGGCCCACGGCTTCGCTCAGCGAGGTCTGTTACCCAGGGTTGTGGACTCCCGGGAGGGGTAAGGTGCGGGGATGATTCTCGAGGTTGCAGATTTTCGGGTCGCCGACGCCCAGGATTTCGAGGCGGCGATGACCGAACTGGTCCCCGTCATCTCATCGAGCCCGGGGTACCTGGGGCACACGGTCCAACGGTGTGTGGAAACGCCGGGCCGGTATGTCTTGTTGGTCCGGTGGGAGTCGATCGACGCCCACAACGTCGGTTTCCGCCAGAGCCCCGCCTTCGAGACGTGGCGCACGCGTATCGCCGACCATCGTGAGGGGATCGTGGTAGAGCACTTCGAGACCGTGCTCTCCAACGGCTGGGACGTCTGACAGCGTCAGAATCGGGCGGTGAACTCGGACAGGTTGGCCACGGTGTCTGTCTGGGGGCCGAACTCTCCACTTCCCCCATTGGTCACACCTACGAATCCGCATCCTGCGGCGCCCGCCGCCACTTCATCCCAAGTCGAGTCGCCGACCATGACGGCATCCGGAGGGTCGACGGAGAGAGCGCGGCAGGCCGCGAGGAGTTGATCCGCGGCCGGTTTCGGGGCGAGGTTCGCTTGCCGTCCGACCAGCACGTCGATCTCGATGTGGTACTTGTCGAGCACCCTCCGGGCGGCCCCCGGTGGGAGCAGCGTCACCACGGCGAGGGGGACCCCGATCGCGGCGATGTGTTCCAGACCGGGCATTGCCGCCGACTCCTCGGTGGCCCGGAGTTCGTGGACCTCGATGACATCGGACACCTCCTGCCAGCGAGGGTCGCCGCTGAGCGCCACGAGCACCCCCATACAGCGGCGCGTCGGCCCGTCCCAGCCGGTGGGGGGAGTGGGCCGGTCGGACCATGTTCCGACGAGTGCTTCGACGTCGGCGAGCGCTGCCGTGTAGTCGGTGTACGACTGGACGTCGACGAGGGTGCGGTCGAGGTCGAAGAGTACGGCTTTCACCGAATCGCTTCCCGGATCCTGGACACGGATCCGCCTGGATCGGTCACGTCGAACCACACGGTGCGGAGCCCGAATCGGGTGGCGCCTGTGATGTTGAGCGGTTGATCGTCCACGAACACGACCTCGTCGGCCGGCGATCCCAGTACTTCGAGTGCGTGCCGGTAGGCGTCTTCGGACGGTTTGAGAAACCCGGTGAACGAAAGGTCGATGAGAGGTTCGAACGACCCTGCCAACTCCATGCGCTCGAGCCACTCGGGTGGATGAAATCTGGCGAGATCGTTGGTGAGAACGGCCGGCGCCGTCTCGTCGATGAGCGTGCGTATCTGTGGCCGAACCACCTCGTCGGACGGTGGGGCGAACAACCGGTCCATGAGGACCGTTACCGGATCCTCGTCTTCTGGGAAAGCCTGGCTCGCCCGTGTGTGCCAGTAGTGCCGTTCCGTGATGCCTCCCGTCTGCATTTCGCGCCAGAGATCGTCGCCGGTCGGGTCGAACGGTCCCGTCCAGCCGGGACTGCCGATCCGATGGAGCAATTCGAACGGGGTCTTGATCACCACGCCGCCGAAGTCGAGCAAGAGTCGTCGCACGCCGACACTATGGCAGCGGGCGATCCCAACCCTGAATACCGTTCCGCAGTGCGGGTCAACCGAGGAACGAGACGATCCGGTTCCAGGCGTCTTCGGATTCGGCCCGGTACTCCTCTTGTTTGCGGTCGAAGAACGAATGGGGTGCGCCCGGATACGTGACAACCTCGTGACGCACGCCGGCGTCGGCGAGAGCCTGCTCGAATCGATCCACCAGGTCGGGTGTGATCATGTGATCGTCACCCGCCATGAGCGCCAGCACCGGACATGTGATCCGGTCGACCTTGCCGATGACCGATCCGGAGCCAGTGGGGCGATCGCGGTCGGGGTGGCCGTAGAAACCGATGACGCCCGCCAGTCCGAGACCTTCGGCGGCGAGATGCCAGGCGTTGGAGCCTCCGAAACAGAACCCGACGACGAACACGCGGTCGGCGGCGAGGTGGTCGAGGGCGGCCCTCACGTCGAGGACGAACGAATCGTAGGTCATCGCCTCGATGTGGGGCATGAACTCGAAGTCGTCGGGCCGGGGGTCGGTTCCGGCCGTCCTCCCGAAGTAGTCGATGGCAAGACTCCGGTAGCCGTGCTCGGCGAAACGGTCGGCGAGTTCGGCATAGAAACGGAACAGCCCGCGGACATCGGGGAGTACGAGGACCGTCGTCGACGACGGCTCGGCCGGTGTGGCCTCGTGCACGGCGAACTCGGCGCCATCGGAGGCGACGAGATTGATTCGACGTGTCTCGATGGGTTTGCCATTCGGCTCGATGGGCGGGTCGGAATCGGGTTCGAAACACATCGCGGCCTCCTCGTCGAGACGAGCCTACCCGGGCGTTGACTCCGCCCGTCAGGGTCATCCCTGATTGACGAGTCGCCGTGGATCCGCCATGCTCGCGGAATGCAGCAGATGCTCGCAACTGTCGATTGGTTCCTCGTGGCACCGGTCGTCGCACTCGCCGCCCTCGGTTTTGGGGTTGTCGTCACCGAGGTCCGCGACCGCCTCGACTGAGCGGTCCTGTGAGTCGCACAAAGGGGGTCCGGTACCTTCCGGTTCCGGATGGTATTCCTGTCGCCTCGCGGCGGTCCTATCGTGAACGCCATGGACTTCACCCTGC
>JAOUGY010000086.1 GCA_029865445.1 Acidimicrobiia bacterium
GGGGCATCACCCGCGGCTGCGCTGAGGGTCTGTTCTGCCCGCAGGACCCCGTAACCCGAGGTCAGATGGCCGCATTCCTACGCCGGACGTTCGCTGATCGACTCGAACCGGGAGGGGCCGCGTCGTTCACCGACATGGCCGGAAGCGTGTTCGAAGGCGACGTGTCATGGCTTGCCGCGACGGGCGTCACCCGTGGATGCACTTCCTCCGAGTTCTGTCCAGAGTCCCCCGTGACGAGAGGTCAGATGGCGGCATTCCTACGTCGTGCCCTCGATTTGCCGCTTGTGGAGCCCCACCCGACGATCCTCGTCGACCTGTCGACTCCGGCCGGGGCAGGAGCAGAGGGCTGGAGGGCATTGGTGGCCCACTTCTTCGCCGACGGCGATGTGGACCGTGCTGTCGACATCATCGACTGCGAGTCTGGCGGAGATCCGCTCGCCAAGAACCCGCGGTCGACGGCGTCGGGCTTGTTCCAACATCTTGCTTCCCAGTGGCCGGCCCGAGCCGAGGCCGCCGGCTTCTCCGGAGCCGACGTCTTCGATCCGGTTGCCAACACCGCCGTCGCCGCCTGGCTCGTCTATGAAGGCGGAGGCTGGACCCACTGGAGTGCTTCGGCGCATTGCTGGTGACCGCTCACCGTCCGAGTGCCACATTCTCGCATTGGAAGTGAGTCGATCGCTACGACGCCGGGCTCGCCAGGCTCCCGGATTGGTGAACGTCGAGTTGCAGGGAACGACCTCGATTTTCCGGACTTCTCCGCCGGCTCAGTTCGTTTCGTTCATCAGTTCATAGGACCCGACGAGGAGCGCTCCCCGTGGGTTTGGACCTTCGCCGGCTTCACACCGGCCTGCGATGCCCTCCGTGAAACGTGCGAAAGCCGGCGACGAGGCGAGGGGATTGCTGTCGGTGCCGATCTCAGCGACGTGGAGGAACGTCCCGTCATCCAGCCGGAAAGCTGCATAACGCAAGCCATCGGGTCGAGTTTGGTTCAATTCGGAGAACACCTCCTCAATGAGCCGTTGATTCTCCGCGGCACGATCTGGCTTCGGTCGATATCGAACAATCGTGATGGACATCCTGGCCTCCTTTGGTAACTGTTTCGTTACCGTAACAGGTCGGCTACGATATTTGCATGGAAACTGCAGGCGATCCTTTTGGCGCGCTGAGCGATGGGCATCGCCGGTCGATCCTCCGGCTTCTCGCCGAAGGCGAGAGTTCCGTCGGCGGGCTGGCCGAGTCGCTTCCGATCAGTCGGCCCGCGGTTTCGCGACACCTGAGACTCCTCGAGGAAGCCGGCCTGGTGAAGCATCGGGCGGAAGGAACCCGCAATCTGTACAGCCTCGACCAGGCGGGGCTGCACTCGATACGTGGATTCCTCGAGGAGATATGGCGAGAAGCCGCCGTCCGCTTCACGATGTTCGCCGAGAACACTCGAGACACATGACGACACCCCTCCTCTTCGACCTCGAGCTCAGCTGCTCCCCCACCCACGCCTTCGAGACCTGGACGACCCGCGCCTCGCACTGGTGGCCGAAAGGACACACCGTGACCGGGGACGGGAACACGGCCGTCGTGTTCGAGCCGCGCCAGGGTGGCCGGGTGTTCGAGCGTGCGCCCGACGGCACGGAACACGATTGGGGACGGATCTCGGTCTGGGATCCTCCCGGACGGCTCGTCTACACCTGGCACATCGGTGCCGACGCCTCGTCCGAGACGGAAGTCGAGATCCGCTTCGATCCGGGCCCGGACGGCACGACGTTTGTTCGAATCGAACATCGCGGTTGGGCGGCTCTCGGTGCAGCGGCCGATGCCCGCCGGACCCTCAATACTCAGGGCTGGGGAGCGTTGCTCCCCGCCTTCCGAGCCGGCTGCACTGCCTCAACGCCTGGGACGTAGGCATGCGACGGGTGTAGGTTGGATGGAAACCAAAGGGAGAACGCATGCGCAAACTCTTGAAGCTGGCCGTCGTGGCTGCGGTGGTCACCGGTGTTGCCAAGGTCATCGCAACACAGAAGAAGGAGTGGTCAGGGCTCACCGAACCCGAAGTTCGAGGCAAACTCCATACCAAACTCGACTCCAAGCTCGGGAACGACAAGGTCGAGGAGATCGCCAACAAGGTCGTAGAGGGTATGCGCCAGAAGAACGTTCTGGCAGACGACGAATCCATCCCCGTGTGATGCACCCGGACTCCGCGGGGTCTTCCGGCGCGGGTCCCGACCACGGTGGCCTCGGTGCGACGGACCTGTCCTCGTCGGCCGACGGCAGGTCTTGGGTCTCATCGGCAGGTTCAGCTTGGCCGGTGTCCTCGCGGCGTGCACCGACGGCCCCGGCTCCGCTACGTCAGCAAAGCCTCCAACACCACCCGGTACCACCGGAGCGGGCCCGGCTCCGGGGCCGGAGATTCGGGACGCAACCGCAGGCCCATTGCCGGCGGACGGGTCGAGCCGACCCAACGTGCTCGACGACGAGGGAATCGTGCGCAGCAACATCACGCTGGGGTGTTCAGCGACGGACGGGACTATCAGCTCGCCACAACCTCGGGGTCGACCGGTGCCGGGTGCCGGGCGTCTCTGGTGGTGTGGGGTCGAGCCCGAGTGCTCACCCTTCGTCCCAAGCGGGACGTCGGATCTCCGGGTCGACGACTCGCATGTTCCGGTCTCTGAGTTCGCCGATCCGAATCATCTCCTCCCCGGTCAATTCGAAGTCGAACAAATCGATGTTCTCTTCGATCTCCGTCACCTGAAGCGCACGCGGGACGACGGCCACCATCGGCTGTTGCACGAGCCACCGGAGGGCTACCTGCGCGGCGGTCTTCCCATGCGTTCGGGCGATCTCGCACAAGACCGGGTCCGACAGGATGCTCCCCCTGGCGAGCGGCGCATAACACGTCATGGTCATCCCGTGACGAGCACACGCCGCCAGGAGCTTGTCCTGACGGAGGTATGCGTGATACTCGACCTGGTTGGTGAACAGGGGCTCCGGGCTCTTGGCGATTGCCTCGTCGAGGAGGGCGACGGTGAAGTTGGATACGCCGATGTTTCGAGTCAGACCCTGTTGTTTCGCACGGGCGAGAGCACCAATCGTCTCCTCCAGCGGGACCTTCGGTTGGGGCCAATGGATGAGCAGCAGGTCCACGTAATCGAGTCCGAGCGTTTCGAGGCTCACTTCTACCGATTGGGCGAAGTCATTTGCACGGGCGTCCTCTTCGGTGACCTTGGTGGTGACCCACAGGTGCTCTCGCGCCACCCCGGCGCCTCTGATCGCTTCTCCTACCCAGTGCTCGGAGCCGTATTTCCGGGCGGTATCGATGTGGCGGTAGCCGACTGCGAGCGCGTGACCGATCAGCTCGACCGCCCGATCCGGTTCCGGATACAGCATCGTTCCGTATCCGACTGCCGGCATTCGGGCTCCGTGCGCTTCGATCATGGGAACGTCGTCTGGTTGTACAGAATGCATCATCGACGACGGTAGCGGCACAGGAGTAGTCACCGGTCCCGATTCCGACAGCACGCCCACCTGTGTGATCAGCCGAGGGCTGCCCTCACCGCCTCGGCCCGTGATCCATGCCAGTGGACCATCACCCCGATGCCCTTTTTCGTGGCCCGATTTGGAGAAGCCGAAGCCGTCCGAGCGCGAGTGGGTAGCCACGCGTCCGGCGACCGATTCCAGACCCACACCGACGTGTCAAGTGCCGACTCGAGTGTGCTCCACTCCTTGGAGCACACGGCACCGGCAGGCATCAGAGTTTGTATGGCCTCATTGGTCCGGCACCGGCATCGACGAGGTAGCGTCAATACAAGTCGAGATTGGACGTGAGATGTCGAACACACTCCCTGCCCGAGCACAGGTGGTCGTCGTCGGAGGCGGCGTGATCGGGTCGAGTGTCGCCTACCACTTGACCAAACGCGGCTGGGCCGACGTGGTCCTTGTCGAACGCGACCGGCTCACCTCCGGAACCACATGGCACGCAGCCGGCCTCATCGTGTCTGGCGGTATGACCAACGAGACATTGGCCTGGATGTCCCGGTATACGCGTGACCTCTATGCGGGGCTGGAAGACGAGACGGGGCTCTCGACCGGCTTCCGACCTGTGGGCTACGTCCAGACCGGATCCACCGCCGACCGCCTCGACAAGCTTCGGCGCGAAGCCGATTTCCTCCGCCTCATGGGGATCGAACGCCAGGAGATATCTCCGGCCGAGGTGGCCGGGATGTGGCCGATGCTCGACACCGCCGGCTTGCTGGCGGGCTTCTACACGGCAGACGAGGGTCGCGCCGACCCAGCCAACTGCGCGATGTCGATGGCCAAGGGCGCCCGTATGGGCGGTGCCCGCATCTTCGAAGGCGTGAGCGTCACCGCCTTGGAAGTCCACAAAGGGGAGCTGAGTCGGGTCCATACGACCGCCGGCGACATCGAGTGCGAGTTTGTGATCAATTGCGGGGGGATGTGGGCCCGCCAGATCGGCGCCCTGGCCGGCGTAGCCGTGCCCCTGCAGGCAGCCGAACACGCGTACCTGATCACCGACCAACTGGAATCCACCAACCCCGACATGCCGATCCTGGAGGATCCAGATCGATACGCCTACTACCGGGAGGAGACCGGTGGGCTCATGGTCGGCCTGTTCGAACCGGTTGCAGCGCCTTGGAACGTCGACGGGATTCCTGCCGGGTTCAGCTTCGGTGAGATCCCAAACGACTGGGACCGACTGTCGCCATTCCTGGAGTTGGCCATGGAGCCACTACCGATCCTGAAGGAGGTCGGCGTCCGAAAACTCTTCACCGGGCCGGAGAGCTTCACTGCAGACAATGGACCGTTGATGGGTCCCGCGCCCGAAGTGGAGAACTTCTGGGTGGCTGCCGGCTTCAATTCGCTCGGCATCTTGTTGGGCGGCGGCGCCGGGAGCATCATCGCAGACTGGCTGGTGGATGGTGAGCCACCGGTCGACGTCACCGGCATCGATATCGCCCGGGTCCAACCGTACGAAACGACGAGCCGGTTTCGGCGTGACCGCACGGTGGAACTGCTGGGGCGGCTCCACTCCACTGGGTCGTGGCCACACTCGCAACCCCAGCGAGCTCGAAACGTCCGCCGCTCGGCACTCCACGATCGCCTCGCCCGTGCGGGTGCCCGATTCGGCGAGTCGTCGGGCTGGGAGAACGCAGCCTGGTTCGGACCGATCGACTACGCGCCCGACCCTGTACGCACCTACCGACGGCCATCGTGGTGGGCGTTCCACGAGGCCGAGCATCAGGCCACCCGCCACAGCGTCGCCCTGTACGACATGTCTTCGATGTCCAAGTTTGTCGTGGAAGGCCCCGACGCCGAAGCCGTACTGAACCGCATGAGCGGCAACAACGTGGCAGTCGACGTCGGACGCTGCGTGTACACGCAATGGATGAGTTCTGCTGGAAAGTGCCTTGCGGACCTCACCGTGACCCGTCTCGCCGCGGAACGGTTCCTCGTGGTGGTGGCCGAGGCGTTCCACCGCAGGGTGGAGACGATGCTCCGACGGGCGATCTCGCCCGACGAAAGAGCATCTGTGGCCGACCACACCTCGGGTCTCACGCTGTTGAGCCTCCAGGGGCCTCGTTCCCGGGAACTCCTGAGCCGGATCAGCGACGCCGATCTGTCCAACGAGGCTTTCCCCTACTTGACCGCCCAGCGGATCGATTTGGAGTGCGCCATCGGTTGGGCTTTCCGGATGAGCTTCGTCGGCGAGTTGGGCTGGGAGCTCTTCATACCCACCGAGTTTGCCGTCGGTGTGTACGAGGCGATCGTGCGGGAGGGCGAGGAGCTGTCCCTGGCACACGCCGGGATGGTGACCCTCGAATCCACTCGCACGGAGGCAGGTCGTCGGGATTACGGGCTCGACATGGAGAACACCGATTCCCCCATCGAAGCCGGCCTCTCGTTTGCGCTCGATTTCGACAAGCCGGGCGGGTTCGTCGGCAAGGATGCCCTCCTGGCCGAGCGGGAGGCCGGACCGCCTCGACGCCGTCTGGTTCAGTTCCTGTTGGAGGACCCCGAGCCGCTGCTCCACGGTGAAGAACCCATACTGATCGACGGGGCGACCGTCGGCTACCTGAGGTCGGGCAATTACGGACACTCCCTGGGTGGGGCGATGGGCATGGGGTATGTGGAGGCCGGCGAACCAGTCACGGCCGAATTGATCCGATCGGCGACGTGTCAGATTCGGGTGGCTGGTGAGCTGTTTCCGGCCCGGGCGTCGCTGCGCCCGTTCTACGACCCGGACAACGAACGCGTTCGAGGGTAGCCAGTCATCGAGTGACCTCTGGAGGCGCAGGCACCTCTTCGATGATCACCTCTCCTCGCTCCAGCGCCCAGGCCTGAGACGCCAGGCGGAACGCCAGAGTGGGTGCAAGCTCATCGTGCGGGCGCAGGTAGATCTCGGCCCAGTCATCGGGTGGGATCATGACGTGCCACGACAATCCGATTTCCCAAGCCTCCGACCTGAACATGTAGTGGGAGACCACGAGCAGGCTGGGCGCCACCATGCTTCCCGAAGACGGTGAGCCAACAGCGATCCCAGGCTCGTGCTCGATCAGCCAGTCGGCGAAGATCCCCAACAACTCGGCGGCGTATTCACCCCGATCATCCTCCCACGGGAGCACCACCGTCGGTTTCACCTCCCTCACTTCGTAGGTCCCCCGGCGGGCTGTGACCACGATGTCGAGCGGCCTCTCGATCGCCGTCGACTCTGCAACCACCACGATCTCTGCGACTTCGCCTTCGCGGATCTCTGACGGCTCGACACTCACTTCGGCGCCGGCCGCGGTGGCGGAAACCGTCACCGGTCGTTGCGTGTCGGAGGTGTCGACGATGGACACGAGGACTCCGCTCTCCGAACCGGGTATGACCCCTTGGACGAACTCGGGCGACACCTGGAGCGTGAAGGGCGCGGAAGGGTCGCCGCCACACCCGAGCATGCTCAGTGCCACACCGAACAGCGCGAGGCGGCCGTGAGGCCCTTCGAACATGATGACCTCCAGTCCCACTTCGCCTGTCGCGATCATCATCGGATTGCGTACAGCCGGACTGTCAGTGCCGTTCGCCAGCTTTCCGACCGGCCGAGGCCCGGCGGCGACGCAGGACGCTCACGGGCCGTGGTACGTCCCTGAGCGCCGCCGCCGGGCGCATCAACGTTTTCGCGATCACCGAACCCGGACGTTGCCTCCGTCGAGGGTCTGGGAGACCGTCTTCACACCGTCGAATCGCGACGAGAACCACATGCCTCCGTCTTTGTCCCACACGGTGATGCCGATGGTGTCGGCCGAACCCGGGTCTCCGTTGTCGTCGAGTGTCAACTGCAGCGTGGCGTTTCCTCCCACCGACACCGGATTCAGGGGGTCGGTGATGTCTTGGATGTTCGCCTTGCTGTTGAACGTGGCCGTTCCGTCGCCGGTCTGGATGGCCAGCGACGTGAGCGCCGTTGCCTTCATCTGGTAGGTGTGAACGACACCGTCGGCCTCGGTGCGTCTGACGATGATGTTCACGCTCCCCTGCAGGTTCTTTCCGCTCTTGTTGAACTTGACGCTGAACCCGAAGTTCGCCTTCGTGCCGTCGTCTCCCGCGACCGCCCCGGCCGACCCGTTCAGGAGGATGAACCCTCCCCCGGAGATGAAGTTGGACGCGAGGGGTTTGGCCACCATCACCACGACGTCGTCTGTAGAGGCGTTCCGTGTGTAGTGATCGTCGACCACGATCCCGACCGTGAAGGCCTGACCGTCACCATTGATGGTCACGTTCCACTGGCAGGTGGCGGTTCCGGTGGACACGTCTCCGGGGTTCGCCAGGCCGATCGGAAGGTCGGTGCACCCGGCGATCGGCGTTCCCGTGTCACGGTCGATGAACGTGACCGTGGCGTTCCGGATGTCGCCTGGCGCCGTGTCGGCTCCAGCGTCCGATGTGGTGGAGATGTCCTGCACCGTCGCAGCCAGGGTCACCTGGGCGCTGCCCGAGGACGTCGACGCAGTCGACACGTAGAGGGCGCCGGTGTAGGTGGCCCTGGCGTCCTCCTGCGTCACCGTGATGGTGATGTCCGCGGATGTGGAGTCGCCGTTGCCATCCTCGACGGTGATCCGGATCACGTACGTGCCCGGCGCCACGAGCGCATAGCCGGACAGGGTCCATCCGCACGAGACCGCCCCACACCCATCGTCCGCCAATTCGATGCCGGAGGGCAGTCCGGTGGTGAATGCCCCACCGTCGACACTCCATTCGGTGTCGATGACCAATGGAAGGTCGCCGGCCACGTCGGTGGCAGTGATCTCCACGTCGGAGATGGGGTCGCTGTACTGGACCGACTGGTTGGCCGGTGACACTTCGACCGCGGGCGCTGCGTTCAGTTCGAGTCCGACGATCACAGGGTCGTGGTCGGAGGTTCGATACTGGTCTACGGCGTACAAGGACGCGATCTGGCCTGGGGTCTTGAACTCGGTGTTGTAGTCCAACACAGACGGTTCGTCGGCGTTGATGTGATAGTCAGCCACACCCGTCACCTGGGCGTCCATCGACGTGGAAGCCAGCGCCTGGTCGAGGTAGCCCCACTGTCCGTCGAACACGTACGAGTAGGCGTCGGCACCGAGACGGTCGAGCACGAGGTTCGTGAACCCGCCCGACAGGAGGGCGGTGATCGGATCCTCTTTGGCGTACGAGTTGTAGTCGCCGATCATCAAGATGTCGGACTCGCCGGTACCCGTGGGATCTGTTGCGAACCACGACAGCAGTTCGTTGACGGCGTTCACGCGCACTTGGTTGCAGTTGCCCTGTCCATCGCCTGCGTCCGGCGCGTCACACGCGGAGCCCTTCGATTTGAGGTGGTTCACGTTCACCAGGAATCGGGCTCCGGTGTCGGTCTCCTCGAACGCCTGCAGCAGCGAGGCGCGGTTCCGGGGGGCGCCGTCCCCGCCATTGACGAACGCCGTCGTGTTGAGCGCTGCGGTCTGGCCCGCCGGTGTCACGGACGCCGGCTGGTAGATGACACCGACCTTGATGGCGTCGAGACCGAGTGCGTTCGCCTCTCCGGTGGCACTGTCGACGTCGAGCAGTGCGTATGTTCCTGGAGCGGTGGCGTCGTTCAGCTTGTCGACGAGGAACTGCATGGCGCTCGACGGGCCGTAGCCGTCGTTCTCGACTTCATTCACGCCGAGAACGTCGGGGTCCATGGCGACGATGGCCGCCACGGTCTTCGGCCATTGCCGATCGAACTCGGCCTGGCTGTTGGCACCCCTGCAGTCGGTGGGCGCCCCGCCCACACCATTCGTGCAACCCTGGAACGTGTTGAAGAAGTTGAGCTGGTTCATCCCCACCACCTTCAGCCGACCGCCCACATCTGGAGGTGTGGGCGGCCGCTGGTTGGCGGCCTGGAAGTTCACATTGCCACCCAGCGCACCGATCGGTCGAAGTCGGAAGGCGTTCCCGCTGGCCGCGTTCCCCGACCATGTGTAGGTCATCACTCCGACGGTGCCGGTGGCCGTGTCACCACCGCGCAGCGTGTTGGACGCCGACAGCGGGTTGCCGCCGCGCCCGAACGCGATCGGATCCGGGTTCTGGTTCTGAAGGGCGTCGTCGAAGATGATCTTGTTGAGGTTGTTGGCGCTCTGCAGCGCAAGAGCCGGTGCGCCCGGTGCGACGACGTTCGTGGGCTGGGCCAGTCGCCCGCCTGAAGACATCACCACCTGACCGAACCGGCCGAGCTGGAAGTGTTCCGTCACGTACAGCGCCTGGGGCATGCGCACCAGCATTCCCTCGTACCGCTCCGGATAGGCGGCATCGGGGAACGGCAACGTCACATCGGTCGGAGTCACGGTACCGGTCCCACAGGCGACGACTCCCGTCGCCGTCACCTGCGTCTGATCCTGGAACTCGCCGGCGGTTCCGGTCACACGAACCACGTCGCCAAGGGCGACGTTGTCGTTGTTGCCGTTGAACACGAACAGGCCGTCGGAGGTGGCGGGGTCGCCGTCTCCGCTGAGGTCCTGAATGTAGAAGCCGCGCAGCGCCGGGGAGGGGCCCTCGTGGTCGCCCACGACCACACCCTGCGTCGTGACGAGGCCGGTGATCGCCGCAGCTGCCCCGCTCCCCTGGATGGCGTATGCAGGCGTGAATGTGTCTGCGCACACGTCGAGGGCCGTGAATCCGAACACATAGTCGGCGGTCATCGGATCGGGTGTGCCGTCCTGATCGGTCACCTGGGTGGCGAACACGGTCACCGTACAGCTGTCACCCGATGTGAAGTCGGTGTCGGGGTCGAGGGTATAGCTCGCCGGCCCACCGCTGACCGTTGCAGTGTGGGTGCCGCTGGTATCGCACGTGATCTCGAACCAAGTGCCGACAACGGTCACCGGCTCGTTGAAGTCGATCACGACATTGCCGCCCACCGATGCGTCTGGTTGCCCGTTCGAGGGGGTGGTGGACACCACCGTGGGAGGCCCGTCGACAACACAGTCATTGGCCATGCCCGGGGTCGAGGCCCGCACGGAGAGGTCGGTGTTGTTCTGGTCGGTGTCGGCGCCATCAGGGCAGCGGGAGATGCTCTCAGAGGCGGCTGCGCCGTTGTCCTCGAGACCGGAGCCGGACCCTTCGGTGTATGGGGCCCCGGTGTCTCCCTCGTAGCTCACAGTGTCGATGATGTCGCCGTCGTAGCGAAGAGCCACGGCGTCGGGGGCCCCGTTCTGGATGAAGTTCGTGTCCGGGGCATCGTCGAGATCGCAGTTGGCCACCGTGGCCGTGTTCGCACACACCACGTAGTAGTCGCCTGCGGCAAGGCTCACCGCGGGCAGGTCGATCGGGTCGTAGACGACGGTGCCGTTGCCGTTGACGAGCTCGAGCGTGAAGGCATCGAGGTCGAGAGCGGTCCCCCCGTTGTTGCGAAGCTCGACGAATTCGGCGACGTCCGTGCCCGGCTGGTCGTAGTCGATCTCGTTGATCACCAGGGCGGGCGTCACCACTTGGTTGGGTTCACCAGGGGTGTTGTACGCCTCGCCGACGATCGGGGTGCCGGTGAATCCTGTGATGCCGGCGAGGTCGAAGTCGTTGCGCACCCAGTCGGCCGTCGAGTCGGTGTCGGCGCCGTCGGGGATCCTCGATGCGCCTCCGGGGGCGAATACCAGGCCGTCGTAGGCGACGCCCAGGACCGGTGTTCCGTAGGTCAGGTCGGCCGCGCCTCCGTCATTGACGGCCACCGCATCGACGACCGTATCCCACGGCGTGTTGTCGAAGGTGCCGTCATCGTCGGTGTCGAGATCCGTATTCGCTGCCCCGGTGAAGTTCTTCACCAACAGCAGTGTGACCGTGCCGTTCTCCAGTGCGTTCGCCGGGAGACTCACCAGATGGAGACCGCCGGCGTCGGTGCTGCCCATGGCGATGACCTCGTCCACTGTTCCTGTCGCAGGCCCGCTGTCGCCTTCGATCTCCAGGATGGTGTAGGTGCTGTAATCGGTGTTGGGATCGCCGATGATCTCGACGAACTCCACGTCGGTGCCGGCTGTGCTGGCCGAGAATTCGTTGATGACCGGATCGGCGGCGGGTGCGGCACATGGGCTCAGGGGCGATGCCGTGTTGCGCGGGTTCGGCGCCGCGACCGCGAAGTCGAGGGCGTTGTTGTCGGTTTCGGTGCAGCCGTTGCCGCCGCGGATCGCCGCGGTCGTATTGGTGGTTCCGGGAGCCGTGGCCGCCTCGAAAAAGTTGGCAGACCCATATCCCACCAGATCCTTGATCATGGCGAGCTGAGCGGCGGTGCAAGGTGTCGACCCGCCGTTGCATCCGAGGCCGCTGGTCGAGGTGACGAGGGCGACTTTCCCTGCGGTTCCACTCATGTTGATGGGACCGGGGTCGGTGACATCGGGCGCAGGCAGGGCCCAGCCGTTCGCACCACCCGAAGCCTCTTGGACGAGCATGTACTGTCCGGGAGCGAGCGACCCCGACAGCAGCGTGATCTGATTGTCGGCGGCTCCAAAGAGGCCGGTACCGGTGGCGCTTGCGTACTGGACCGACCAGCCGGCAAGCGAAACCGTCGTCGTCCCCCGGTTGAACAACTCGATGAAGTCGTTTGTGTAGGGCGCTCCGGAATTGCCGCCTCCGCCGTACACCTGGCTGATCACCACGTCGCCGGACAGGGCGTGGGCCGGCCCGGCGAGCGGGACAGTGGCGACGAACAAGGACAGGGCAACGAGAACCCGAACGACACGACGCTGCGCGGACATACCGCTCCTTTTCGGAACAGGGGTCACCTCGAACGTATGACCCTTGGCACCCACTACATCCCGGCCGCCTCGGACTGCGGCTCCCGCGCGGAAAGATATCGCCGCGCATACCGGGATGCCGAGACAAGTGGCGCATTTCTCACCGAATCTCCCAGCAAACCCGTCGACGAGGACTTCACACGATCGCGCGAGCCGTGCGGTTTTCTGACCTACGTAAAAAACCACCGGAAATCCTCGATGCCGGCGGGTGCACGCCCGCCCACGCCACTACGGTCGAGACATGGGGTGATTTCCCCGCCCGGACAAACGGTCCGGGCGAGAGAGGAGTGAGATGCGAAA
>JAOUGY010000401.1 GCA_029865445.1 Acidimicrobiia bacterium
CGGAATAGGCAGACGCACCAGCTTGAGGGGCTGGCGCCCGCAAGGGTGTGGGGGTTCAAGTCCCCCCTCCGACACTCGAACAGATGTTCGATCCACGGTCTATCGTGTTCCTTGATCACTGGCGGGCTGGCGGATTGGAGCAGCGTGCTCGTTCATCCTCCTGTCGGGATGGGTTGGAGGATGCCCAGGGTGTTGCCGAATGGGTCGGTGATCCAGGCCGCCAAAGCGAATCCGACGTTGGCGATGCCGTTGGTGGTGGTGAGGCCGTCCTGGTCGAACTCGTCGATGACGACGCCTCTTTGTCGGATCTGGTCGAGTTCGGCGTCGAGGTCGGTGACACGCCAGAAGGCTTGGGTTTGGGTGTCGGCGGTGCCAGTGCTGCTCAGCGACAGGGTGAGCTGTGTGCCAGCGGATGCGACGACGAGGCGATGCTCGTCGCGTTCGACGACCGGGAGCCCGAGCTGTTGGTGGTAGAAGCGGTGGGCGGCGTCGAGGTCGGTAACCAGTAGGACGGTGTCGAGAGGGTGGTCAGCGAGCATTGTGGGCTCCTGGGGCTTTGAGTTCGGAGGGGGACGATGGTTGGAGCGGGACCGTTGTGATCAGGCCGGCGGCGACGATGGACAGGGCCGCTACCGGTGTGGGCTGATTGTGGCCAAGGTCCACCCGATCATTAGTCCGATCGGGTGGGGAATCGGTCGTGCGGATCGTCAGGATATGCCGCCATCGACGATCAGTTCGGTGGCGGTGATGTAGCTGGCATCGCTGGACAGTAGGAAGGCGGCCGCGGCGGCGACCTCCTCGGAGCGGCCAAAGCGGCCGAGGGGAACCATGGCCTGGATCTGCTCGGACAGGCCCTGGATCTCCTCATCGCTGAGGCCGGCGGCGACAAAGAAACCGGTCTCGATCGGGCCGGGGCTGACCGCATTCACTCGCACATTACGGGGTGCGAGCTCGTTGGCGACCACCTTCATAGCGGAGCGCACCGCACCCTTCGTTGCTGCGTACACGCCGAAGCCAGGGAATCCCAGGTCGTTGATGACTGAGGTGTTGAACAACACCGCGCCTCCCTCGGCCAGGGTTTCTTGGAGTGCGGTGAGCTGGAGCAGTGGCGCACGCACGTTGACGTCGAACTGACGGTTGATCGCGTCGGCGTCCATCATGTCCATGGGTGTGGGTGCGCCGTGCCCGGCGTTGAGGAACAGCGCGTCGATTCGACCGTCGAGGTGCTCGTCAACTGCAGCCCGGAGGGCGACCGCTGAGTCGGGGTCGGCGTTGTCGTTTGCGATCGCGGTCACGCCGTCGAATTTGTTGGCCTCTGTCAGTCGGCCTTCGTTGCGTCCGGTGATCAGGACGGTGCCGCCTTCTTGGGCGATTCGGCGGGCTGTGGCGAGGCCGATGCCGTTGCTACCCCCGGTGACGAGGGCGTGGAGATTGTTGAAGCGGTTCATGGTGTTGGTTCCTTGTTGTCTTGATTGTTGATGGATGTGATATGGCGACCGTGCTGCGAACGCCGGATTTGTAGGTGGCAACTTCCGACTTCGAGCGTGCTGGGTTGGCCTGGCGAGCTTCGCTGCAGGTCACTCGGTCGAAGATGTTGTTCCGGCGAACGAGATCATCGACATCCACCAGCCCTCACATGGCACCTGGCGCAGCTGGCTTGGTCGCCGAGGGCATCGTGAGGGCCATCAGCGGTCTTGCTATCGGGGTTTGAGTTGGCCGACCTCGATGAGGTGGCCGTCGGGATCGCGTAGGTAGCAGCGGATCTCGGCGCCTCGGTCGGTGGGTGGAGTGAGGAAGGTGGCGCCGTTGCGAGTCCATTGTTCGTAGATCGCGTCGATGTCGGCGACCCGGATGTTGAGGAAGGCGCTCACGACGTTGAGATCGTTCGGGGCGACGAGGACGACATCGGGTTTGTCGTCGGTGGGTTCGCCACCGCTGTTGATGGTGACCCAGCTGTTGGCGAGTTTGACGATCGTGGGTTCTCCTTCGAGGACGACCTCGCCTCCGAGCACGTCTCGGTAGAACGCGGCTGACCGTGGGACGTCTTCTGAGACGATGAAGTGGGTCAGGACGAACCCTTCGGCGGGGGCTGGCATGTCAGGTGTGGTCATCGCATCTCTTGATGGCTGTCTGGTGATCATGCGGGGACGATTTGGATCTCGAGCTCGATCGTGACCTTGTCGCCGATGAGGACGCCGCCGGCATCGAGGGGCACGTTGAAGTCGACTCCGAAGTCCTTGCGACTGATCGTGCCGGTGGCTGAGAACCCGGCGCGTTTGGTCCCGTATGCATCGTCTGCCACGCCGTGGAACTCGGTGTCGAGGTCCACCGTGCGGCTGACCCCATTGATGGTGAGGGTGCCGCGGATGGTTCCTTCGGAGCCGGACGCATCGATGCCGGTGGAAGTGAAGGCCATCTGGGGATGGCTCTCGATGTCGAAGAAATCGGTGCTGCGGAGATGCCCGTCGCGTTGGTCGTTGTTGGTGTCGACCGAGCTCAGGTCGATGAGGACCTCGATGTTGCTGTCGGAGAGCTGGTCTGCGATGTCGACGGTTCCGCTGAAGGAGTTGAATCGGCCTCGGACCTTGGAGAGCCCGAGGTGGCGGACGGTGAATCCGATCTCGCTGTGGGATGGTTCGATTGCCCAGCTTCCTGGGGTGAGGGTTGTGGTTGTGGTTGTGGTGTTGGTGGACATGGTGGATGACTCCCTATGTGGTCTTGAGTGTTGAGCTTTGGCTGCGGCGTTCGAGCCGGCGCCAGACTTGGAGTACGGCGGTGTCCGTCGAGTCTCGACCGACGGACGACGTTGGCTATTCGGACTTGTTGAACATGTAGCGGGAGATCTTCCAGCCGTCGGCGTCGGTCCGCTCGAAGAGGAACAGCTCGCGGTTGGCTTCCGCTGCTTCGTCGTTGGTGGCGAGGACGGTCACGGTTCCCTTGCTCCGGGTCAACGCATACGCGCTATCTGCGGAGGTCACCGCGAGTTCGTCGATCGCGAAGGCCACGTTCAACCGGATCGCTTCGAAGATCTGGCCGTAGCCCTTCGCCATGTCAGGCCCCGTCACCGTGGGCAGCGTCGTGGGCATGAAGACCCCGTCCGCGGTGTAGCACGACGCGGCGACGTCGGCGTCGCTTGTGTTGAGCGATCGCTCATAGGTGGCGAGGAGATCTCGGATTTGGTCTTCGTTGTTGTCCATGGTGGTGTCCTTCTGTAGATAGCTTCCACGGAATGTAACCAGCTCGAGGTAGGATGAATTCCATGGAAACCAAAAAGGGCGCGTGGCGTGATGTTTCGCCCGTCGACTTGGCCGGTCTGTTCAGCGACCTGGTGCGGCTGGAA
>JAOUGY010000402.1 GCA_029865445.1 Acidimicrobiia bacterium
GACTCCAGTTTCGACCGCTTCCGTCCGAAACAGAATGTGCATGCCTGCTCTCGCCCGATTCGCTTCTCGTCGGCCATGGTCCCGGCACCCATGAACCCGCTGGAGGCTCTCGATCTCTGCCTCGACATCGACGGATGCGTCGGTGCCGCGCTCGGGGACCATTCGAGCGGCCTGACCTTGGGAGCTGTGGGAGGGGTAGAGCGCGAGATGCTCGACGCCGCAGTCGCCGCCGCCACCAAGACGCTCCGCGGCACATTCAAGGTCGTTGCCGACATGGAGAGCGCCGATCAGGTGGACGATCTCATCATCAATGTCGGTGATCGGATTCACATCGCCTGCCCGGTCCCCGCTCAGCACAATGGTCCAGGACTCTTCCTCTACGCCGTCTTCGATTCCACCGTCACGGGCCTGGGGCTCGCCCGCAAGCATCTCAGGTCACTCGCCGACGGACTGCTCGTATGAGCGGACAGTCTCCCCTCCACGGCAACCTGACCAAGGCGGCGCTGATCGCAGCCCTCGAACGGATAGAGTCGACAGGCACGACAGGGTCGCTGCGCATCGACACCGGCGACGGTGGCGGTGCCTTGTTCTTCGATCGCGGCCGGCTCTACTTCGGCACGATCGACGGTCATGCGCTCACCACACAGGAACTCAACGATGCGGGAATCGATCGATCGCTCTGGCAGGCTGGAGCGGCTCGACCCGAGGCGCGAGGTAACTTCGTTCGGGAGTTGATCGCTCTCGGCTGTCATCGCGACGCCGTGGCCCGGTTCGTGCGCAACAGGCTCGTGCTGTGTCTCACCACCTTCGCTGCCGCAGAGTCCGGCACGTTCGGGCCCGCCAACGGGCGGCACGGATTCGGAACCGAGGTCTCCTTCGCTCCTTCCGAACTCCTGCCCGAACTCCTGGTCGACCTCGACATTCACGCCGACACGCTCGTGTCGCTGAAACGCACCCGCGACGACGAGGTGACGGTCGATCGGGACGTCTGGAACACCATCGTCACCATGGTCACCCCCCAGCGGTTCGAGGAGCTCACGAAGAGTGTCGGTGCGACCGATACGAAACACGCGATCGTCTCTCTCGAGCAACGAGGACTACTGACCCTCATCCAGAGCGAATCCCAGCCGGCAGAACGGCGTCGCTCTGAACATCAACCGCCGACATTCGCTCCGAAACCTGTCCAGTCGTCACCTGCCGACTGGGGCGCCCCCGAACCCCACTCCGCTCAAAACAGCACCGACACGGACGACGAGGAATACGTGCCCGACAAGGTCGGCCGGCAGACGTACGCAACGATTGCGAGCCTTCGGGCATCGAGAACCGAGCCCCCACCACAGGAAAAGGCTCGAGCGCTCCGGCGCCTCATCGAGGCGGTGCGGGGATTGTGAACGAGGAGACCCGATGAGCGAAATCGACGTCATCAACTTCAAGCTCGTGGTCACCGGCCCATTTGCGGCTGGCAAGACCACCTTCATCGGGGCTGTCTCCGAAATCCCGGTGGTCACCACCGAAACCGGAACCAGCGAGGGTCGGGAGGTCAAAGACCACACCACGGTGAGCATGGACTTCGGCAAGGTCTCGGTGGCCGACGAGAGTCAGCTCATCGAGCTCTACCTCTTCGGGACGCCCGGTCAGTCACGCTTCGACTTCATGTGGGACATCCTCTCGAAGGGGATGCTCGGGTACGTGCTGCTCGTCGACGCAACCCGACCCGAGACGTGGACCGATGCGGCCGCCATCAAAGCGAAGTTCGACGAACTGGGCGACGTGCCCTTGGTCGTGGGTGTCAACCGTGGCACCGAGTCCGACGTGGACAAGGTCGTCGCCGCTCTGCGCCTCGACGAGGCGGTACCTGTCCTCGCTTGTGAGGCGACCGACAAGGAGTCCGTCAAACAGGTGCTGATAACTCTCCTCATCAACGTCGTCGAACAACTCGAAGCAACCGTGAAGGGCAGTATCTGACATGGAAAACGAGAGTTTCTACGACTTCGGCGGCCCCGAACCCGAACCCGCGCGCCCTTCGATCGGCAGGCTGTCGACGGTAGTGGCAAACCCCACGGCGACCGGTGTCGAAGCGGTGATCGAGGAGTGCGCAGCCCTGTCGCGTTCGCTCGACGGGATCCTGGCGTTGATCGTCGCCACATCGGACGGCATGCTCATTCATTCCACCTGGAGCGAGGTGGAGGGCATGCGAGCCGCGGCGATCTCGGCCGCAGCGCTCGGTCTCGGCCAGAGGATCGCCTCGGACTTCGGTCAAGGCGAGTTCCACGATTCGGTGGTCTCCACCGGCGATCGGGTGATCGGGATCTACGCCGTCGGCGATCGTCACGTTCTCGGAGTCGTGGCGGCCGCAGAGGATGTCACCCTCGGGCTCCTTCACCTGAGTGCCCGCCGCACCGCTCAAGCGATCGGCCGGGTCCTGTCGGACTCATGATCACCGGCGACATCTCTCAGCTCGGGCTCTTCGACGCCCTTCATCTCTGCGAGTTCCTTCTCGCCACCGGCACCCTGCGTTCGTCTTCGGCATCCAAGTCGGGCCTGATCTACCTCGACAAGGGCAGGATCTCGTTCGCCGAACTCGAGGGCCGGCAGGATGCGACCATCGACGTCGAACGTTCGGGCATCGACCCCAGACTGTGGCACCGGATCGTGTCGATGTCGCCCAACGGCGCGGCCGCATCGACCCTCATCGACCTCGGCGCAGAACCCGATGCCGTGAGACGGTTCGTCCGACGCCGGATCGACAACGTCGTCGCCGAGCTGGCCCTTCTCGACGACTCCCACCTCGACATGACGCCCGAGCCCGGATGGTTCGGGGCGGAGATCACACACTCGATCACATCGGTTGTCGACGCGGCCAGGGTCATCAACTTCGGCGGCGAGCTGGTGGGCGACTCCACAACCGATGCCCTCGTCGCTCTCTGTCCGACCGACGCCAACACCGTGACGCTCGGCACCCAAGAGTGGAACGTGATCGCCGAGCTCATCGGCGCCGTGGACCTCGCCAATCTGCGTTCGCGGGTCGGCGGCCGCGAAGCCACCGCATTCGTGCGGTTCCTCCAATCCCGGTCGCTCGCCACCGCCGTGGTGGCGATGCCCGGTCTGGAGTGAACGATCACATGTTCCGGCGGTACTTCCCGCCGACGGAATAGAGCGCGCCCGACATCTGCCCGAGCGAGGCGAAGGGGGCGGCGCCCATGAGAGCAGCGAACACGTTTCGATTCTCGACGGCGGCGGCCTTCAAATCCGTCAGCATCTGCTCGGATCGTTCCGGGTGCCGGGCCTGCAACGCTCGAACGCTCTGGATCTGACGAAGCTTGTCGTCGTCGCTGGAC
>JAOUGY010000087.1 GCA_029865445.1 Acidimicrobiia bacterium
ATTCGACATTGTCGTTCAACCGGTATGCGGCCGGGTGGATCGACCCCTCCGATGTGGTCGTGTACGCGGGTGGCACCGTCGAGTTCGATCTCATGGCCGTTGGCTCCGACGGCGTCGAGATGGCGGTCCTTCCGCTCGGAGACCGGGGATACCTGGCGGCGCTTGATGCCCGGGTCAGTTCGAGCGACGATCCGATTCCCACAGCATGGGAAGGGGTATCGGTTCACACCATCGATCAACGCCCCGACGCTTCGTGCGTGACGAACGCGTTCGGAGGGTGTTACGGACTCGATCGGCGAACGGCCCAGAGCCCGGCGGTCGCGGACGCTCTCGACCACGTGATGAAGGTCGGGGACACGAGGGTGGTGGCAGGAGTCACCGTGACCGTCGTCTCCCGCGCCGGCGACGGTTTCCGCGTGAGACTCTCGGGCGGTGCCAGCTCGGGAAGTTTCCTCGACACGGCCGGCAGTCCTTTCGGTGCAGACATCGAATGGCTCGCCGACACGGGTATCACCAAGGGATGCAACCCACCCGTGAACGACCGTTTCTGTCCGGATGCGAGTGTCACCCGCGGCGAGATGGCGGCCTTCCTGACCCGAGCCCTTGGACTCACAGACACCGGGGGCGTCTCGTTCGCGGATACGGGTGGTTCGGTGTTTGCGACCGACATCGCCAGGCTCGCCAACGCCGGTATCACGCGTGGGTGCAACCCGCCCACCAACGATCGGTTCTGTCCCGACGACCCGATCACCCGTGGGCAGATGGCGGCGTTCCTCGTGCGGGCGTTTGGGCTCACGGACACCGGGGGTATCTCATTCGTGGATACGGGTGGTTCGGTGTTTGCGACCGACATCGCCAGGCTCGCCAACGCAGGCATCACGCGTGGGTGCAACCCGCCCACCAACGATCGGTTCTGTCCCGACGACAGTGTGACCCGAGGTCAGATGGCCGCGTTCCTGCACAGGGCCGAGGGGTATCTCCCCTGACGTCCCCGGGCCTTATCCGGCCAGCGCCTCGATATCGGCTGCCACCCGGAGCGAACCGATGGGAAGCGTGAGCCGGAACGTCGGAAGGGGCTCGTGGACGTATATGACGTCGCCGCCCATGAGACGTGCCAGCTGACGGCACACAGTGAGACCGAGACCGATCGAGCCGGTTCGACCTCGCATCTCCCCGCCCGAATACGCTTCGAAGATCTCGGCGCGCCTGTCATCGGGGATGCCTGGTCCATCGTCGGCAACTTCGAGCACCGCAGCCCCGTCGACTTCGAGGACCCGGATGAAGATCCGGGTGCCCCCATAGCGGTGCCCGTTGGCAACCAGATTGCGGACGATCTGGTGGACGCGCATCGGGTCGGCGTAGGACGAGACGGCCGCCAGCTGCGTCGAATGGATGCGGTGGGTCTGCTCGGGAGTCATCGAATCGAGCGCATCGCTGACCACCTCGTCGAGGCGGATGAGTTCGGGGATGACGGTGATCGATGCGGCGCTGGCCCGGGCAGCCACCAGGAGGTCTTCGATGATGTGGGTCACCTCCCGACTTTGCCTGGCGATGAGGTCGATGAACTCCTCGACCTCCCGATCCGAGAAGTCGCCCCGGTTCGTATTCAACTCCGACGACAGGCCCATGACCACCGCCATCGGAGTCCGCAGCTCGTGACTGACCGATGCAATGAACCGATCCTTTGCTCTCACGATTCCTTCCAGTGCGGTGTGGGCGTCGGCCCGGGCACGTGCCACACCCATCATCTGCCCGATCGTGGACATCGTTCTGATGTCGGCGGCGTTCCAGTGGCGTGGCGTCACCGACGCCAGGCCAACCATGGCGACGATCTGGTCGCCGCTGGTGATCGGAAAGGCCATCTCGGCCCGGGTTGCGGGCATCTGTCGTTCGTGTGACCTCCGGGCGTCGGAGGCGAGTTCTGAAGTGTCGCCGATGATGACCGGCTGTCCTGCGAGCACCGGCAGATAGTGGTGGGGGACCTTCGACCACGTGCCGGGGGCGAACAGCGGGTCGATGGGGGCACCGGGCGCTAGCGCCACCGCTCTCGACTCGATGCCGAGGCCGAGGGCCGCGTGCTGCTTGAGATCGAACAGGAAGGCAACGTCGGCTTCGACGGCCGTCAAGACCAGTTCGAGCACCTGGTCGGGGCGGTCGCTGTCGGACTCGAATATGAGACGCGCCGACTCGCTGATGGCCCTCTGGATCGACAGAGAGTGATCGCGCTGGTCGACGACCTGCTGCATCTCGGTCAAGGTGCGTTCGTGATCCCACCACGTGGATACGATCTCGACCAACGCCTCGATCGCATCCCGGTCGACGAGATCCATCGGCATCGATCCTGCACCGTCGGCGATGGTGACGTGCCCGGCCCAGCGTCCGCCGATGACGACAGGTTGTTCGAGCGCGTGGCCGGCGCCCAACTGCTCGAACGTGTGTCGTGCCGGCCACCGGATCTCGTCCACGCTCGTGATCTCGCGTCCTCGGCCCACCGAGAACGAGCTGGCCGCCTCCGGCGCGTTGACCCACTCGATCGGGTCGACGGATTCGTCGTCGGATGTGCTCATGCATACCGGAATGGCCGTGAGGGTGGCCCGAGTGTCGTCGTTCCGCCAGATGACGATCGCGCCACGACCGAGCGCTCTTCTCAAGCCGGCGAGGGCCGTTTCCGCGTGGCCCCGATCGGAGGCGCCGGCGGCCCGGGCGACTTCGAGAAGTGCGGAACGGGCGAGCAGATCGCGACGACTGGAGGAGCCCGATTCTGTGGGGGCGGAGCCTGCAAGTTGAGCGCAGAGAACGGAGACCAAGAAGATCTCGATGCCGATCAAGGTGGCGGCCAGGACTCCGTCAGCCAGCTGCGAGCCGACGGTCCAGCCCACCATGATCGACGCCGCAGCCCCCACCCACAGAGTGAACCGGCGAGGTACAGAGGTTGAGAGAAGGATCAGGCCGACCAGGATCGTCAGCCCGGAAAGCAGCGGGAGTTCTGCGCTGGTGGCGAGGGTGATCGATCCGACAGTGACCGCGGCGACGGACGCGACCACGGTCACCGCGATGTGGCGGTGTTGGTTGTCGTCCACGATGTCAGCATCCATCGGCGCCCACGGGCATCATCTGACTCCCGTCGACCGATGGGGCGAAGGCTTTCGCGAAGCCGGTGTTGCCGGGTTGTATCGTCGCGTCGGTGTCCACGTCCCGATTCCGCGACCTCTACGGCACTGAACCATCGGTCTCAGTACGCTCGCCCGGGCGGGTGAACCTCATCGGCGAACACACCGACTATTCGCTCCTGCCCGTGATGCCACTGGCCATCGACCGTGCCATTCACATCGAGGCCGGTGCAGGACGGTTGGTCGAGGCTCATTCTCTGTCCGAGACCGATGCCATCTCGTATCCACCCGACGCTCCGCCTCGTGTTGAGGGTTGGCACCGGTATCTGGTGGCCGCCGTTTCGGTGTTGGGGCGGACCGACCTCGGGGTCCGTCTGCTCGTCGACGGCGACCTCCCCTCGACCGGTGGCTTGAGCTCATCGTCGGCCTTCACCGTAGGGGTGATCGCCGCGCTCGATCGCCTCTGGCAACTCGGTCTCGGTTCGCAGCGATACCCGGACCTGGCTATCGCCGCCGAGCGCAGCCTTGGAGTCGAAGGGGGTGCGATGGACCAGACCGTCATATCGCTCGCCCGGGCCGGCGCTGCCCTTCGCATCGACTTCGACCCACTCAGAACCCGTGTTGTGCCCATCCCTGAGCACGTGAAGATGGTGGCGGCGTATTCGGGCACGGCCGCACCCAAAGGTGGATCTGCCAATCGGGCATACAACACCCGGGTGGTGGCAGCCCGGGCGGCGGCGTTGCTGCTGGGTCGGGAGGTCGAGGTGGATCTGGGGTCCACGCCGACGTTGTCCAGAGTCGTCGAATCCGGGCCCGATCTGATCGAGAACCTGCCCGAGGTGAGTTCTGCCTCGGAGATCGCCGATGCCCTGGCAGTCGATCCCCTGCTCATGACCGGTCTGACGGTGGGAACCTTCCCAGCCGACGCGCCGCTTCCGGTCAGGGCTGTTGCCTCCCACGTCTTGTCGGAGGCACGAAGGGTGGATGAGGCGGAGGCCGCACTCGTGGCGGGAGACCTCGATGGTCTCGGGTCGCTACTCGATCGGTCCCACGCGAGCCTGGTCGGATTCGGTGCCAGCTCCGTCCGTCTCGACGCTCTTGTCGCCGCCATGCGTGATGCCGGCGCGCGGGGCGCCCGACTCACCGGCGCTGGATTCGGGGGGTATGCCATCGCCGTGTGTAGTGAAGACCGCCAGGCGGACGTGTTGGCAGCCGCCGAGGGGGCGACGGGTGGCCCGGCGTTCCCGGTCGTGGCATCCGACGGTGTGGGATGATCGCGATCGTCCCGGCCGCCGGGCGCGGAACCAGGCTCGGGTCGATCACAGAGGACCTGCCGAAGGTGCTCGTACCCGTGGGATCCAGGCCGGCGATCGACTGGGTGCTCGACGGGCTCAGACAAGCCTCGGTCGACCTCATCGTGGTGGTCACCGGGCACTTGGCCCACGCCGTAGAGGCTCATGTGGAGGCCCACGACGTGGTATGCGTTCGTCAGCAAGAACCACTGGGAACCGCTCACGCTCTTCTTGCGGCCGCACCGATCGCCGGCGGTAGCGACTTCGTCTACGCCTGGGGAGATGTCGTGGCTTCACCCGCCGCCTATCGGTCGGTCGTCTCGTCGGGGCCGGGCACCCTCGGGGTGAACCGGGTGGCGGATCCGTATGCCGGCGCGGCAGTTGTGGTCCGGGGTGGCTTCGCCCGGTCGATCGTCGAGAAGCCACCGCGAGGAACGTCGCTGACGCCGTACAACGCCGCCGGGATCGGCTATCTCCCGCGAACCGCGTGGAGTCATCTGGAACGGGTCGGACTGTCCCCACGGGGGGAGTACGAACTCACCGATGCTCTCGCGTCGATGCTTGATTCGGGGACGTTGGTGCGAGCGGTGGACGTCGGCGAGGTTCACGATGTGGGAACGCCCGCATCCCTGGCCACGGCCCGCGATCGAATCGCGCGCTTGGGCCTAAGGGCGAAGGGTCGCGACATCAACGGGGACCCCGGTCAGGCGTGAGTCTTCGGCAGCGAAGGCCAGGAGGTGGCTCTCGAGCGACGTGGCTGCTTCGGTGGGTCCGGTCCCCCCGGTGCGAACGCTCGAGAAGAACGACCGCATGATGCCGTCGTCGCCTCCGCCGTGGCCTGACCGCGGCTGGGGGATATCCACTTCACGGCGAATCTTCGACCGGTGCTCGTGGATTTCGAGATGCTGGCGCGCACCGAAAACGCCACGAATCGTCGCGCGGGTCCCGTCGTATCGCATCGTCCGCTCCTCGACGTGGGAGTGGCCGTGCATCACGAGCGAGACCGTGGCTCCGTCCTCGGTCTGCATCGTCACCGTCTGGTTGTCCACCACCGTCGAGCCGGCTCGAAACGCGCAGCGGCCGTACGGACCGGTGCGCAGCGCCTCGACCCGCCCCCCATGGCTGAGGTCTTCTGTGATCACCGATACGGGCCATCCCGAACGCGACATGTCCAGGTACACGGGTCGGGCGTCATACGGGCAGTCGTCGACCGGGCATTCGAGACACCGGGAGGTCGCATTCGTTGGCGCCCGGTGCGGATGGAACTCATAGAGAGACCCGACCGAATAGAGGCTGGCGACCCGTGACGGGAGATTCCAGGAGAGGATGTCGAAGTCGTGGCAGCATTTCTGCACGATCATCGGCGTCGCCCGTTCGGCGATCGCCCAGTTGCCTCTCACGAAAGAGTGGGCCATGTGCCACGAGGCCACGTTCTCCCGGTGCTCGACAGTGACCACGTCACCGATGTCACCAATCAGGTCGTGGAGCCTACGAAAAAACGGGGTGTGGCGGAGCACATGGCCCACATGCAGGCTCCCCGCCGACGTCTCGGCTCGCGCCACGAGGTCGACGCAGTCGGCGAGACTCGAGGCCATGGGCTTTTCCACCAGCACGTCATAGCCGAGTTCGAGCGCGGCGCCGGCCGGGCCGTGGTGGAATCGGTCGGGGGTTGCGATGATGATTGCCTGCCCGAGGCGGCCGCCGGAAAACACCTCGGCCGGGTCGTCAAACACGAGATCGGTACCGTGCAATCGTGCCATCGACCGGGCGCGGTCCCGGTCGATGTCGCACACGGCCACCACTCGGGCTTCCTCAGGGTGATTCCGGATCCAGGCTCCGTAGACATCACGCCCTCGTTGTCCCGCTCCGACGACGACTACCTCCACTGGGTTCATCGCCACATCCTGGCATCCGCCCTTCCGATCCGGGCACTACGGTGGCAGACGATGGACATCGACTTCACGCTCACCGATCAAGCGGGCAATCCCTGGACCCTTTCCCAGCGGCGCGGGATCGCGCATCTTCTCGTGTTTCTCCGGGGAGATTGGTGACCGTACTGCAACGGCCAGCTGGTCAGCTTGGCGGCGCGCTACGAGTCGTTCCTTTCGGCGGGGGTGAGGCTTGCCGCGATCGACGTGGATTCCCCCGCTCAGCATGCGGCGATGGTGTCCAAGCTCGACCTGCCGTTCGCCTACCTCAGTGATTCCGATCGGGCCGGCGCCATCCAGCCGTTCGGTCTTTCCAACCCGGACGACCCCCGCAACCTCGCCTATCCCGCCCTGGTTCTCCTGGATCCGGAGGGTGCCGAGGTGTGGCGATGGGTGTCTCGTGACTTTGCCGACCGTATGCCCGAGGACGATGTGGTCGAGGTGGTGGGTGGATACGGCTGGGCTCCCGTCGCCGGTGAGGCGATTGAGATCGGTCTGGCGGAACCGGGGCCGCGGGCGATGCCCTTCGAAGGGCTCAGCTTCTATCTTCGGGGTGCCCGGTTCGCGGCGCTTGCCATGGGTCTGCGGCACGGCCATCACGACCCCTCCATCAAGGCGGATTCGAAGGAGTACGTGGCGGAGATGGATCGATTCCTGGCCGACTACGCAGCGCTGAAGGAACGTCGCGGCTGATCGCGGTCAGCCGCCGACGGTGACGCCACCGATGTCGACGGGCGATGTCTCCAAGTCGAACGTGATGGCCATGGGCCCTCTGCCGATGATCACGGTCCCAGCCTGGATGAGGCCGTTATCGACCGGACTGTTGCAGATCCGGGAGAGAGCGTCGGATGCCTCGACCGACATGGGCCTCGTGGCACGGCGCAGCCTGCGGACCGAATTCGCGTGGCGTACGTTGTGATCGTTCCAGACTGCTTCCGGGGCCAGGTGGCGGCAAAGGAATGCACCTACGTCATCGGCGCCGTGAGTGAGCACGCACTCGAAACGAGCGGTTACGATCCCACCGTCGATCTGCGGTGCGGGCCGTGAGAACGTGAAGATCTCGCCGGTGGCGTCGGTTCCCAACTCGGTCATCTCCGAGGGAGGATCGGTGGACCCGAAGACGAAATGGGTGATGCCGCCACCCCCCGACTCGAGGGCTTGGGCGACCTGGGCTCCGAACCCGGTGGCCGGCAGTCGCTCCCGAGAGGTCACCGCCACGATCTCGATGTATCCGTTCTCGAGGACGATCAGACGGTTCGATGTCCCGAACGGGTGGTCGGCCCTGGGGGTGACGGTGAACCCGATCCCCGAGTACGAATCGGCGGCTGCGTCCAGGTCGGGGACGGCGTGGACGACGTGGTCGAGCGGTCGTGGGTCAGGCACGCAGTCCGTCGAGCATCATCGAGAGGGCAGTCTCGATGACCGCCTCCTCGTCGATCGTCATCACGGGCTCGGCGATCCCTCGTTTGCTTATGAGGATGTAGACGGTTCCGTGGACGGCCGCCCACACCGCCACTGCTGCGGCGATCACATCGGTGTCGGATTTGAGCTCCCCCGACTCGACGCCGGCTTCGAGAAGCCCCACGAGGAGGCCAAACGCCTGAACGCCCGGGTCGGAATCGTCGAGATCGAGTGGGGCGCTGTCGGCAGGGCCCGGGCCGAAAAGGGTGACGTATTGGCCGGGATGTTCGAGCCCGAAGGCGATGTAAGCCCGACCGGCGCGGATCATCCGTTCAACGACTGTGCCTTCGCCTGCTCCGACCGCCTCCATGAGCCGTTGATTGAGGATGTCGAACACCCGGCGGCAGGTCTCGTAGAGCAACTCCTCTTTGTCTGCGAAGTGCAAATAGATCGAGGGCGCGCTCACTCCGACGGCCTTGGCGACACCGCGGATGGTTACGGAGTCCTTGTTTCCCTTCTCGACGAGAAGTCGCTCGGCTGCGTCGAGGATCTCGTCTCGGAGCAGGTCGCCTTCTCCCTTGCGCGCTCGTCGACGCCCCGGCGGGTCCGGGGCGTCGACGGCGCTGGAAGGTCTCTTGGTCGTGGTCAAGCGGGGGATGCCTCCGGTTCGAGCATAGAAGGACCGGGTTCGAGATGAGACGTCTCCGAGAACCCGAATCGATCATGAATCCTTCTCATCCACCGGGGAGCCCACCAGTTGGCGGCTCCCGCCAGTCGCATGAACGCCGGAACCAGCGTCGCTCGAATGAGGAAGGCATCGACGAGCACCGCCAGCGTCATCCCCACACCGAACATCTTGATGAACGCCACGCTCGAGGTGGCGAACGCGGTGAACACGACCGCGATGAGTACTGCCGCGGCGGTCACGATTCGGCCGGTCCGCTCGAGTCCCATCGCAACCGAGTGTTCGTTGTCGCCTCCCGCATCGTGCTCCTCCTTGATGCGCGAGAGGAGAAACACTTCGTAGTCCATCGATAGCCCGAAGGCGATGCAGAACATGAGCACCGGCATCGTCAGGTCCAATGAACCGGTCGCCGTGAACCCGAGGACGTCAGAGAGGTTGCCGTCCTGGAATATCCAGACGAGCGCCCCGAACGCCGCCGACAGCGACAGCAGGTTGAGGACGACCGCCTTGGCGGGCACGAGCAGCGAACCGAACATGAGGAACAGAACAACGAACGTCGCCGTGCCGATGATCCCGAGGGCCCACGGCAGGGCACCGAAGAGAGCGGCCTTGGTGTCGACGAGGTCGGCGGCAGGCCCTGCCACGACGACATCGGGATCGGCCGCTCTGATCTCGGCGACGAGGCGCTCAGCCTCTTCCGAACTCGGATCCACGTCAGAGATGACCGAGAGGTAGTAGCCGGCATCCGAGACAAACCGAGCAGAAAGCGGGCTCGGTGGCGCCACCTGCGCCCCGGCCGCATGGGATCCACCGGGGCCATCGACCCGGGCGACGAGCATGAGCGCGCTGAGCTCGGCGGCGAGCTGGGCGGCCTCGTCGGCGGATTGGTTCGTTGCCACAACCTCGATGGCTGCGGCTTCGAAGGCCGAGAACTCGGTGCGGAGCGCATCGCCGACCACACGAGCCGGTGACCCGGGTGCAAGGACGCGATCGTCGGAGCCCGCGAGCCGCACCCCCAGGAACGGCGATCCGAGGGCGATGAGGAGGGCAACGACCGTGGTGGCGATGGGGACCGGTCGTCGCATCACGAACGTTGCGAGCCGGTGCCAGATTCCGGAGCCTTCCGCCGCTCGAGAGGTCCGCCGGACCCGGAATCGGTCGACGTTGTGACCGAGGACTGCGAGGAGTGCGGGAAGCACCACCACCGCTCCGATGGCGGCCAAGCCGACCACCGCGATCCCGGCATATCCGAACGAACGGAGGAAAGACAGTGGGAAGACCAGCATCGCCGCCAGCGAAACGGCGACGGTGCCGGCTGAGAACAGCACAGTTCTCCCGGCGGTCAACATGGTCCTCCTGGCGGCGGCGTGGGGATCGAATCCGGCGCCCAGTTCCTCCCGGTAGCGCGAAACGACGAAGAGGGCGTAATCGATGGCCAGTCCCAAGCCGAGGCCCGTTGTCAGGTTGAGTGCGAAGATGGACACGTCGGTGAACCGGGTGAGCATCTCGAGGACGAAGAACGTGCCGATGATCGAGATGACTCCCACCCCGAGCGGGAGCGACGCGGCCACGACGCTCCCAAAGATGATGATCAAGAGGATCATGGTCACCGGGAGCGCGATCGCCTCCGACCGGGCGAGGTCCGACTCTACTGTCTCCTGGACTTCCGAGAACAGGGGACCGGTGCCGCCCACTGCCACGTCGAGCGACCCGAATGGCCCCCGGTAGTTCTCTGCGAGCTCCCTGGAGTGATCGAGGACCTCGCCGTCGTCCCCCTCGAAGGAGACGAATACCAGAGCGGCATCACCCGTATCGTTCCGGAGTCCAGGTGGGGAACCGAGCGACCAATACGAGTTCACCGAGGTCACGTGCTGTTCGCCGCCGAGCATCGCTTCCAGGTCCGCGGCCTCGGACACCACCGTCGCATCGTCGACTGAGGTGCCGTTGGCGCGCACGAGGAGAACGGCGTTGGGTGGTGCCGCACCGAATTCCTCGGCGAGCACTTGTGCGGCTTGTACCGATTCGGCCTCGGGGTCCTCGAAGCCGCCGTTCGACAGCGATCCGGCAACACCACCTCCGGCCATCCCCGCAGCAGTCAATGCTGCCAGGGCGATGAGCAGCACCGCGACGCGGTGGGTGACCACAGCCTTCGCCAACCGTTCCATGATCTCTCTCCTTGAGCTGAACAGCGATAACTGATCGCCGTTAAGTGAACGGCGGTAACGTAACGTCGTTCACGCGTCCTGTCAACCCTTGATCACCGGTCCACGGAACTCGGGAGACGGACAGGCCGTGCACCACCATTCGAGGGGAACGCTCTTGGACGCGGTCAGGAGCCGGCTAGGAGCCATTCATGAGCCCTTCGAGCCATGACTTGGTGGGTCATCGGCGATGTGCCCCAACCGGAGTGGCGGCGTCCGACCCCCCTCCTCGGCGCAGGTGCGACTGATGGTTTTGCGCCGGGCCTGCACAGGTGCGGGCGTGGTGCGTGGCACAATCGGTCGGTGCGACGAGCGATCCTTCTCGTGGTCATCTTGACGTTGACCGTTCCCGCGCCGGTGGCGGCCGCCGAGAGCAACGACCTCATCGGCATCGTGACCAACCGCCGCGGGGTGCCCTTGGCCGACGTGGATGTGACGCTCAACGGAGCCACGTTCACGACCGGCGACGACGGACGGTTCGTGTTCCGTGGTGTGGTCCCCGGTGATGTCGCCTTCGGCCGGGTGGCCCATGTCCCACAGACCGTCAGCTGGGACGGCACGCACGAGTACCTCGGCGTGACCATGGCGGAGCGGATAGCCCGCGGCATCCACGTGGCGGGATGGATCCCGTCGGTGGATGCCGACTTCCAACGCATGCTCGACATTGGAGCGACCACATCGGTCAACACGCTCATGATCGACATCAAGAACGAGAACGGGAAGGTGTATCACCATTCCACCAACCCGACGGTCGACATCCTCGGGGCCCAGGCCGCAGAGTCGTTCGACCTCGAAGCCCGCGTGGTTCAAGCACACGCACAGGGGTTCTACGTGGTGGTGAGGATCGTCACATTCCAGGACCCGATCGCCGCCAAAGCCCGTCCGTCGTGGGCAGCCACCGACGCCTCAACCGGTACCCCACTCAACCGGAATGGCCAGTACTTCCTGGACCCGACCGACCCCAACCCGCGGGAATACGCGCTGAGGCTGGCCGAGGAGGCGTGTTCGATGGGGGTCGACGAAGTGCAGTTCGACTACGTCCGCTTTCCGGACGGAAACAACTCGGGTGTCGTCTTCGACGGGCCAGTCGATCCCGACTCGCGTGTCCGCACGATCACCGACTTCCTCGCCCAGGCCCGCAATCGCCTCGAACCGATGGGGTGTGCCACCGCTGCCGACATCTTTGGTTGGATCACGAATACGCCGACCGACGGCAACATCGGCCAGCAATTCGAGTCTGTGATCGACGTCGTCGATGTCGTTTCGCCGATGATCTACCCGAGTCACTACTCGACCGGGTGGTACGGGTTCACGGTCCCCAACGATCATCCCGGTCCGGTGGTGACCAATGCCAGTCGCGACGCGATGCGTCGCATGACCAATTCGCAGGTGGTGTTGCGTCCATGGCTCCAGGACTTCTGGTACACCCCCGACCAGGTGCGCACCCAGATCGTGGCGGTGGATGGCCTCGGCCTCGGTTGGATGCTGTGGAACATCCTCAGTGTGTTCTCGGTGTCCGGGATTCCCCTGTCAGGTGACCTGTCGGCGAATCACACGGTGCCGGCCCCGCAGTTTCTCGATCTGCCCGAGAGCGGGTTCTTCGACGTGCCCGATTCGCACGTCTTTTCGCCCGACGTGGCCTGGCTCGCCGACGAAGGGATCACCGGTGGCTGTAACCCTCCTTGGTCCGACTTCTTCTGTCCTGATGATGTGGTGACGCGGGGTCAGATGGCAGCGTTTCTGGTGCGGGCGTTGGGGTATTCGGGTGGTGGGTTCGAGTTCTCCGATGATGACGGGTCGGTGTTCGAGTC
>JAOUGY010000403.1 GCA_029865445.1 Acidimicrobiia bacterium
GTGCCGGATGCTTCGAGTCAGCTGCTCCCGGCCCGATGAGTGGTTCGAGCCTGCCGTCGTTCTCCGCATCGTGGCCGCTCTCCAGGCGTTCCGGCGCGCACAGGGCTACGACACCGATCGGATGACTCTCACCACCTTTCTGCTCCAGGCCGAGACGGTCCCACGATCGGTCTACTCGTGCCTGAGGACGGGAGAGCAGCGGTTGGAGCGACTGTCGTCGGAGATTCCCGGGTTGACCACACCACGGCGGTTGTGTGGGCGTTTGAGATCGGAGCTCGAGTTCGGAACCCTCGACGGCGACCTGGCACGAGACCCCGGCGGGTTTCTGGCCCGAATCGAGCGTGAGTTGATGGAGCTGGCCGAGGTGATCGCCGCCCACGCGTTCGCTCCTACCCAGAATCCACTGCTCCATGCCCAATACGTCAGGCCGGGGGGTTCCCAGCTGTGAGGCTCGACATCCGCTATCGCATGGTGTTCGCCTACGACGGCGTCGTGCGCGAGTCGCACCAGGAAATTCGTGTTCGACCCGCGGACCATCCCGGTCAGCGGCTCTTGGCGTACAGGTTGACGCCGTCACCGGCGGTGCGCGTGCTTTCCTTCGTGGACTACTGGGGCACCAGCGTCGACCATCTCGGCCTGGTGCAGGCCCATGATCGTTTCGAGATCGTCGCCGAGGCCGCGGTCGACACGCGCCGGGTACCGCCGGCCGACACCGCCCCGTTGGCGTCCGTGTCCGGGGAGCACTTCGAACAGGAACACCTCGAGTACCTGGCGCCTTCCGACCACGTCGTGTGGACACCCGAGCTCGCGTCCGTCGCCCAGGATGCCGTGGCGGCTGCCGGCGACGTAGTGGGTGCCGTGAAGGCAGTGGTGGCCGCGGCCCGGTCGTTGCTGGTGTACGAGAAGGGATCGACTCGGATCGGTATCCCTCTCGAGGAGATGGTGGAAGGAGGCAGGGGTGTCTGTCAGGACTTCACCCACCTCGCCATCGGCCTCCTTCGGGCCGTTGGCATCCCCGCTCGCTACGTTTCCGGCTACCTGTTCGCGTCCGATGAATCGGGAGCGACCGACGCCGCTGCCGACCCGGTGTTCGTGCAAACCCATGCCTGGGTCGAGGCGGCCGTTCCCGGTCAGGGCTGGTTCGCCGTCGATCCGACGAACCTCCGAGAGGTGGGGGAGCGGCACGTCGTCATCGGTCATGGTCGCGACTATGCCGATGTGGCTCCCGTCCGTGGCATCTACGTGGGTGACGCCACGCCCGTCGTGGACGCCAACGTCGAGATCCGCCACATGGAGCCGATGGACACGCCGAGCACTCGCCGAGCAGTGCGGAGGACGATGCAGTGGCAGGTGGTCGTGCCACCGCCGCCCACCAGGGGAGCGTCTCAACAGCAGCAATGAGGCGCCCTTGACCCTCCGTCCGGCGGGCCGACAGGACCTCGTGTCGCTTGTTGCCGCCCCTCTGGTCGATCGGGAGCACCTTCGGGTGCCGTTCATGGTCGCCCACGTCGTCGCCTACGGCGCCGGCGTGGTTGCCATGTCTCCGCTCTTCGGGCCTGTGGACAGCTTTGGCAGGGCGATGGCGGTGGTGTACGCGGCGGTGCTGATTGCAGCCATCGTCGCATGGATCAGAGGTACGGCACCGTTTGCTTCGTTTCTCCTCGTAGATGCCATCGCCACCGGCACGGTTCCGTTGCTGACAGGACAGCACCCCGCGTCGGTACACGTGACGCTCGTGGTGGTGGTGTTCGCCGCGGCAGTGTCCTCGCCTGGTCGGATGGCGTGGTTGATCGCGGTGGTGGCCGGATCGTTGGCGCTCGGCGGGGTGATCTTCGGCCCCCCGCAGTCGGCCATCCCGGTGACGGCAGAGCAGGTGTGGGCGATGGAATCCGCGGGGACCTGGGTGGGTCTCGGCGTGGGGGCGATGGCGATCGTGATCCTCTTGCGGCTGTTACGGGCGAGTCAGGACCGTCAGAGGGCGGCGCTGGAAGCCGAACGGCAGTCGAACCTGCTTCAGCAGAGATTCATCGCCATGGTCAGTCATGAGCTTCGTACCCCGCTGACAAGTGTCAGGGGCTTCGCGGACGTGCTCGTCGACCCCGATATCGAGTTGGATCCGGGGGAGCGAGTCGAGTTCACCGAGGCGATTGCCGCCCAGGCCGGTCACCTGACCCGTCTCGTCGACGACGTCTTGGTCGTTCTGCGGATCCAGGCCGGCAAGCTGTCGGTCCGCTCTGAGGCCGTGGACGTTGCAGATCGCATCCAGGTGGCCCTCCAGATGACGGTGATCGCGGACGGGAAGTCGGTTGACCATCAAGTCGAGCGCGGGCTCACAGCCCGGGCAGATCCTGACCGATTGGTTCAGGTGGTCCGCAATCTGGTCGAGAACGCGAGCCGGTATGGGGGGTCGGCGATTCGTCTGTCGGCGGCGCGCCGGGGAGGTCGTATCCAGATCGTCGTGGAAGACGACGGTGTAGGTGTGCCGGCCGACATGACAGAGGCGGTGTTCGATGAGTTCGTCCAGGTGGGGAACCCGGCCGAACGCGTCAGCGCCGGCTTCGGGCTCGGGTTGCCGATCGCAAGGAGGCTGGTGGTCGCGATGGGAGGTTCGATCGAGCTCGAACCTTCCGATATGGGAGGCGCGCGTTTCGTGATCGGATTGGCAGCACAGGAATCCTCGATTTCTTGAATCCGGTATCTGGTGACTGAGCGTATTTAGTACTGATCGGTCGAATTGGCCGACTGTCGCTTCGTTCATACTGGAGGTACACATGCGACGTCTCATCGTCCTCGCCGTCGCGGCGAGTCTCACTCTCATCACCGGTGCAAGCCCGGCAGTCGCCGGGCAGCCGACGATCACCGACATCGCCGTCGGTGACGGAACCTTCGACCGAAACGGAAGGGACACCGACATCCTCGCAGCGGCCGTACAAGCTGCGGGGCTCGCAGAGACGCTCGCCTCGCCGGACGCCGACGTGACCGTCTTCGCTCCCACAGACTGGGGATTCCGCCGGCTGGCGCGTGACCTCGGCGGACCATGGAAGGCGTCCGAGGCCGAGGTCGCAACGTGGCTGGTCGAGACGGTCGGCGTCGAGACGCTGACAAAGGTGCTGCTGTACCACGTGGTGGATGGGAGCGTCTACTCGAGCGACGTGGTGCCCGGTCTCGACCGTGCCCACGTTCCGACCCTTGCCGGGCCGACATTCCAGGTGTTCATCCAGTACGACGAGGATGGTGATCTCAAGGCCGTGTTCCTCCGGGACCAGGATCCAGACGATCTCAACGCCAAGCTGAAGCTGTCCGCTCTCGACATCGAGGCCTCCAACGGT